>CAZSIO010000332.1:0-1508 GCA_964606865.1 uncultured Sideroxydans sp. | reverse complement strand
GTGTTTGGAGACGCGGTTGTTGCCTGCCATGAGCGCCTGACAGAACGCGGACATGTCCGCTACGACTGGCAACACTACATCACGCTGATCGAACGCAAACCGGGAGCGCTGCGCAATGGTGCCCCGTTCGCGGATATGCCTGCGCCGCTCAGACAGCTCAGGCAGGGATTGATGCGCGATCCGGGCGGAGATCGCGTCATGGCGCAGGTACTGGCAGCCGTCCCCCGGGCGGGGCTTGAGGCCGTCATTGTTGCGGTGGAACTGGTCGTCGAATCCGGCGTGCTGAGCGTGGAACACGTACTCAACGTACTGGGGCGGCTGAATGCGCCGCCCCTCCCGCCGAATGTGGAAACGAGCTTGCAGCTCAAGGATGTGCCGCTGGCCAACACAGACCGCTACGATGAACTGCGGCATGGCGATGCGGATCAACTCGATGCAGAGGAGATTGATCATGCGCTGTGATATCACTGCTGAACTCAAGGATTTGCGGCTACATGGAATGGCAAGTGCATGGACAGACCTGATTGCATTGGGGACGGCATCAATCGACACGTCGAAATGGCTCATCGAACACCTGCTGCAAGCCGAGGCAACCGACCGGCACATGCGTTCAGTGCGCAACCAACTGAATGCCGCCAAGCTTCCGGTTCACCGTGACCTGGCCGGTTTCAACTTCGATGCCTCCAAAGTTGACCGGCCTCTGGTGGAGCAACTGGCAACGCTGTCGTTTACCGATACGGCACAGAATGCGGTGCTCATTGGTGGGCCCGGCACCGGCAAGACGCATTTGGCCACCGCCATCGCAGTGTCCGGCATCGCGTTGCAGGGCAAGCGGGTGCGCTTCTACTCCACGGTCGATCTGGTCAATGTGCTGGAACGGGAGAAGCGCGACGGCAAGGCCGGTCGGCTTGCACTGAATCTGACGCGCATGGATCTGGTCATTCTCGATGAGCTTGGATACCTGCCGTTCAGCCAGGTCGGCGGTGCCTTGCTGTTTCACCTGCTGTCCAAACTGTACGAGCACACGAGCGTGATCATCACCACGAACCTGAGCTTCTCGGAATGGTCCAGCGTGTTCGGCGATGCCAAGATGACCACGGCGCTACTGGATCGACTCACCCATCACTGCCATATCGTAGAGACGGGCAATGAGTCATACCGGTTCCAGCACAGCAGTACGGCTGCGAAGTCGCGCATCAAATCGCGGGAGCAGAAACACAAGGGAAGCAAAGAGGTTCCGGCTGAAGAGCCGTTCTGAGTTGGGGCGGGAGGGAATTCATAATGGGCAACACCCGTTGTGAGTTCTCTCCCGCATTCTGGTGGCGCACAAAAAGGAGAACTTCAAGAGTCAGCAATTGGTACACTTATCCACAGCTGTTGGATCAAAATACAGCGACCGGACCTGGGTCAATATTCAATCGGCACGGTGGGTCAATATTCAGTCGGCGCGAACACCTGACGCGGTCATGTGCGACATCGAGCGGCGCGAGCTGGAACGGCGCTCGGTT
>CAZSIO010000331.1:0-1511 GCA_964606865.1 uncultured Sideroxydans sp. | reverse complement strand
CGACGATATTCGGTCGGCATCACCTTGACGAATTTCGGCAGATAGCTCGCCCAGTTGTCGAGGATCTTTTTCGCGCGCGCACTGCCGGTATAGCGCAGATGTTTTTCGATCTTGCCGCGCAGCACCGCCTCGTCGGCCTTGTTCAGATGATTGAAATGGACGCGTCCCTTGCTGTCCACTTCACCGGTCTCGCTGGCGGCCGCCTCTTCCGGCACGCCTTCCAGTTGCACCATGGACATGTTGCAGCGCTGCTCGAAGGTGCCGTCTTCGTCCAGCACATACGCGACGCCGCCGGACATGCCGGCCGCGAAATTGCGCCCGGTCAGGCCCAGCACCACCACTAGCCCGCCGGTCATGTATTCGCAACCGTGGTCGCCCACGCCCTCCACCACCGCGATGGCGCCGGAGTTGCGCACCGCGAAGCGCTCGCCGGCCACACCGCGGAAGAACACTTCGCCAGCGGTCGCACCGTACAACACGGTGTTGCCGACGATGATGTTGTCTTCCGCCGCCAGGCTGCTGTCGTCGGACGGCTTGACGATGATGCGTCCGCCGCACAGTCCCTTGCCCACGTAGTCATTGCCTTCACCTTCCAGTTGGAAGGTGATGCCGTGCGCGAGGAATGCACCAAAACTCTGTCCGGCGGTGCCGCGCAGCTTGACCCGGATGGTGTCGTCCGGCAGCCCGGCATTGCCGTGGCGCTTTGCCACTTCATAGGACAGCATGGCGCCGACGCTGCGGTTCACGTTGCGGATCGGCGTTTCGATGGTCACCACGCGCTGGGCGTCAAGCGCTTCCTTCGCCTGGGCGATCAGGTCGTTGTCGAGCGCCCGGTCCAGCCCGTGATCCTGTTCTTCCGCATGGCGGCGGGCGACATTCGCCGCCACCTGCGGTTGATGGAACACTTTGCTGAAATTCAGGCCTTTGGCTTTCCAGTGCTCGATGCCGGCGCGCATGTCGAGCAGGTCACTACGCCCGATCAGGTCTTCGAACTTGCGCATGCCCATCTGCGCCATCAACTCTCGTACCTCTTCGGCGACGAAGAAGAAATAGTTCACCACGTGTTCCGGCTGGCCGGTGAATTTCTTGCGCAAGGCCGGATCCTGCGTGGCCACACCGACCGGGCAGGTATTAAGGTGGCATTTGCGCATCATGATGCAGCCTTCGACCACCAAGGGTGCTGTGGCGAAACCGAACTCGTCCGCGCCGAGCAGCGCGCCAATCAATACATCACGCCCCGTCTTCAACTGGCCATCGACTTGCAAACCGATGCGTCCGCGCAATTTGTTCAGCACCAGCGTTTGTTGCGCTTCCGACAGCCCGAGTTCCCACGGCGTGCCGGCATGTTTGATCGACGACAGCGGCGAAGCGCCGGTGCCGCCGTCGAAGCCGGAGATCACGATGTGGTCGGCCTTGGCTTTGGACACGCCTGCCGCCACCGTGCCGACGCCGACCTCCGACACCAGCTTGACGGAAATGGAAGCGGACGGATTGGCGTTCTTCAGATCATG
>CAZSIO010000330.1:0-1518 GCA_964606865.1 uncultured Sideroxydans sp. | reverse complement strand
GCACCTCGAAAAAATAAGAAGGTTATCAAACCATGACTTGGGAAATCGTCATCGGGCTGGAAGTGCATACCCAGCTCTCCACCAACACCAAAATCTTCTCCGGCGCTTCGACTGCGTTCGGTGCGGAGCCAAACACGCAAGCGGACGCGGTGAGCCTGGCGCTGCCCGGCGTGTTGCCGGTACTGAACAAAGGCGCCGTCGAGCGCGCGATCAAGTTTGGTCTGGCGACCGGCGCGCACATTGCGCCGCGCTCGGTGTTCGCGCGCAAGAATTATTTCTATCCCGACCTGCCCAAGGGTTACCAGATCAGCCAGATGGACCTGCCGGTGGTGGGCCAGGGCGCTTTGACCATCCAGGTCGCGCCGCTGTCCGGAAACGCGAAGCCCTATGAGAAGACGGTGCGCATCACCCGCGCCCATCTGGAAGAGGATGCAGGCAAGTCGCTGCACGGAGATTTCCACGGCATGACCGGCATCGATCTGAACCGTGCCGGCACGCCATTGCTGGAGATCGTGTCCGAACCAGACATGGCGAGCGCCGCCGAAGCGGTGGCCTACGCCAAAGCCCTGCACTCGTTGGTGCGCTGGATCGGCATCAGCGACGGCAACATGCAGGAAGGCTCGTTCCGCTGCGACGTGAACGTGTCGGTGCGCAAGCCCGGCCAGCCGCTGGGCACGCGCCGCGAGATCAAGAATCTGAACTCGTTCAAATTCATGCAGCAAGCCATCGACTACGAAGTGCAATGGCAGATCGACACGATCGAGAACGGCGGCACCGTGCAGCAGGCGACGATCCTGTTCGACCCGGACAGCGGTGAGACGCGCATGATGCGCAGCAAGGAAGACGCGCACGACTATCGCTATTTCCCCGATCCCGACCTGTTGCCGCTGGAGATCAGCGAAGAGTGGAAACGGCAGGTCGCCGCGACTTTGCCTGAGCTACCGCACACCAAGCAAGAGCGCTATCAGGAGCAGGGACTGTCGGCCTACGATGCCAGCGTGCTGACCCAAAGCAAAGGAATGTCGGATTACTTTGACGCCGTTGTGCTTGCTTGCAATCAGCCGAAATTAGCTGCTAACTGGGTTATCAATGAAGTGCGCCGACTCATGATTGAAGGGCCTCCCGTAGCCATCGAAGTTAGAGGAGATATTCCGGGACGGGACGTTATCCGTGTACCAGCAGAACAATTAGCCAAATTGATTACTCGTATTACTGACGCAACCATTTCAAATGCGGGTGCCAAAAAGGTATTCGGTGAATATTGGAATGGACAAGGGATTGAGGATGTTGACAAGATTATCGATCGGTTAGGACTGAAGCAGGTCTCCGATGCGGGTGCGATCGAAAAGATCGTGGACGAGATCATCACCGCGAACGCCGACAAGGTGGCCGAGTATCGTTCCGGCAAGGACAAGCTGTTCGGTTTCTTTGTCGGTCTCGCCATGAAGGCCAGCCAAGGCAAAGCGAACCCGGCTCAGCTGAACGACATCTTGAAGCAGAAGCTGGCAGGATAATTTG
>CAZSIO010000329.1:0-1520 GCA_964606865.1 uncultured Sideroxydans sp. | reverse complement strand
CAGGCGAAGGAAGCTCTGATTGGTTTTGCAGTGACGTACGGAGACGATCCAGACCACGTCGGCGAAACGGATGGTTACCTGCCCTGTCCGGACATGGACGGCACTGCGGGCGGCACACCATACGAAGGGGTGTCCGAGACTTGCGGCAACGCGGGTGAAAACACCCTGGGCAGGTTGCCTTGGAAAACGCTCAAATTGTTGCCGTTATTCGACGGGGCGCAGGAATGCCTCTGGTACGTCGTGTCGGGTAACTACAAGAACAATCCAAAGTCTGGCCTTGTCATGAATTGGGATACCCCGGCACAACTCAAAATTTATAGCGCAGAAGGAATGGAAATTTCTCCCGGCGAGATCGTGGCGCTGGTTATCGCCCCTGGTGCGCCTGTCTCCGGTAACAGCAATCGCGCAGGCAGTGCTGCGCCGATATGCGGCGGAAACTACACCGCAGAAGCCTATCTTGAAAACGATACCTTGCACGGGCATAACAACACGAATGCCGCCACTGGCGAATTCATCATGCCGCACGATCACCGCGATGCAGATGGGAACGTCACGCTATCTACAAACGACCAGTTTGTTTACATCACCCGCCAGGACATCTGGACGGCCGCCGAAAAGCGTATAGCCAGAGAAGCGAAGCAATGTCTGGATGCTTATGCCGCCAGTTCTGGCGGAAAATATCCACTGGCAACATCCGTTTCTATGTCTTCAGCACCAAGCCTGTTCGGTCGACTTTCCTCCAGCCCCAACCGATCCAAACCAAGATCCCAAGATTTGGAAATGGTGAGCCGCTTCGAAACCTTGATTCCGCTACTGCTGACATTCAGAAACAACAGAACCTCGCAGAATTTCGCTGCAATCAACACGCCAGCATCAACCGCCAAACAAGCTTCGCGTGTTGTCAGAGACTATTACGAAGGGATCAATAGTACGCTTGAAAATGCTGCAGATGATTTGAAGGACGCTGCAGACACCGCCATGGATTGGACATCATGGCCTAGCACCTCCAGCATAGACAATGTGCTGAATCAGATTTACAGCGCATCAGCAGATTTTTCAACCAATCTTCCCATCGACACGGGCATGTTGGCCAACTGGCCTGCCAGCTGCACCTTGTTTTCGTCAGAGCGCTGGACGAACCACTGGCAAAACCTCGTCTTCTACCAACTTGCCGACGGCTATAGGCCCGGCACGATCACACCTAGCTGTGGTAGCAGTTGCCTGAGCATTGAAGGTAGCGGTCATTCTGCAGCTGGTTCGGGAAGCTACCGTGCCGTCATCATTGCGGCGGGAAAGATGTTAACCGCGAATCGGAATTCATCGGTTACAGGCGATTACCTCGACCCTGTCAATCCGCCCCGGGACAATCTGCTCCCCCAGATTGATGTTTCCAACCCCTACAAGACCTATCGCACAACAGATGTGGCACACGAGAGCAACAATGATCTGGTGCTTTGTCTGGATGGCGGCGCAGGCAATTGCCCATGAAAATTTCAAACATACTTATTCGAGAAGAGCGG
>CAZSIO010000328.1:0-1534 GCA_964606865.1 uncultured Sideroxydans sp. | reverse complement strand
GCCGTCTGCTGCATCGCCTTGAAGATTTCTTCACCCATCAGCAGATACCCGGGGGTTGAGGTATGAGAGCCGTTAGCGGGATAAAGGTCGACGGTCTTTTCATCCAGCGCGCGCTGCATCATGCGCAAGAGATTGGGCGCGCCGTAGCGTTGCTCCGCTTCGTTCCAGAATTGTTTGCCGGGGTACAGATAAACCGTGCCTTTGTTCGGCACGAACATCCAGATCAGCGTGACACCGTTCATCCGCGCATTAAGTATTTCAATGTTCTTCAGCGCGCTACTTTCCACTTCGCCGGGCTGGTCGTAGGACAGGAACAGGGCGTCGTTGCAGCGCACGTGGCTGAATAAATCGCATCCGTTGTTTACCCGCGCCAGTGTCACGTCGTTGGGCAATGTCCAAGTGCTGAAATTTTCCGCTTGGCTCCGGCGCTCGTAATCCAAAACATTGAGTCTGGTGCGGAAGCCGGTGGAAAGCTTGCCGCCGTAGTTGCCATGATTCACGTCAAATGAAACCGTTGGCGGATAGCGCAATGTATCGGTTTGCGCGTGCGCGTGATATTGCATCTGCTGGCAGGCGACAGATTTGCTCAAGTCTTTTGCCAGATTGCGCTCGATGGATTCCAGCACGATATATTTCCCGGCAAATCCTTGCGCGCGTAACCACGGCATAAAGTCCGCACATACGCCGCGCATGCTGTCCCACGATTCGGTTCTGACTTTAAGGCCGCGCCGGGTCAATTTCGTTTGCCATATCCGCCCATCCGAAAAGCTGTCACCTATGACGAGTACATCGGCTTCGTTCATTGCGGCCTGGCGCATCCATTTGATATCCGGCGCAGGTTGCGGTTTAGTCCAGCCAAACAATGATTCGGGCAGGAGCGCCATGCGTGTCAACTCGCCTTGAAAGGTCGCTGCGGGCAGGAAATAAAAGCCCATCGCACCATATCCCAGCACGGCGACTGAAATGAGGATGGAGAAGAGTTTGGCGTGTCGCATGTCAGAACTGGAAGTAAAGGAACGGACTGTAGTTGCCGAACTGGTCGATGGCCACAAACAGCATATAAAGTACCAGTGCGATCTGCGCCGCAGTCAATATGGCACTGCCCTTGATGAAGCGGACGCGGGTCGAGTTGGGCAACAGCCAGACCCACAGCAGGCCGGGAAGCAGCAGGCGCAACAGGTCGCGTCCCGACATGTCGGTGATCAGCAACAAATTGCCGTGCCGTACGGCGTCAAACGCGATGGGGCGCGCGTCGATGCCGAACATCGCATTCAGCATGACCATCGCCTGCGCCATGTTGTCGGCACGGAAAACCACCCATGCGGCGACCACGGCGGTGAACGTGAGTGCGCCACCGGCCAGTGTTCCTATCCAGCCGGGTACCCAGCGCAGGTATCTTTCCGCCACCAGTTCGCGCCACAGGTGGTTGATGACGAGATAGGCGCCGTGCAACGCACCCCAAAGCACGAAGGTCCATCCGGCGCCGTGCCACAGTCCGCCCAGCAGCATGGTGGCCAGCAGGTTGCCGTAGCGG
>CAZSIO010000327.1:0-1544 GCA_964606865.1 uncultured Sideroxydans sp. | reverse complement strand
CTCCGCGTTCTCCGCGTCTCCGCGTGATCAACTGCCGTTTTTGGGCTGAACCGGATCAATCCAGAAGGTCGAAGCGCATGACGCGATAGAAACCGTCGAAACAATGCTCGACATGCGGCTCATCTGCCAGCGCTTTGCCCTGCTTCTGTAAGGCCTCACTCAACTTGGCACGCACGTCCTCCTGCCAGAATCCAGGCAGGAACGGCTCCAGATGCCCCAGGACAAAACGAAACGGCCGGAAACGATACAGCCAATGGCGCTGCGGTGTGCTGCCGTATTCGGTGATCAGGAGCGAGCCGCCGGGCTTTAGTACGCGCGCGATCTCGTCGTACACATGCTGCCGCGCCTGTGGCGGCAACTCGTGAAAGAGGAAGAACAGGATGACCTGGTCGAACGCTTCGTTGGCGTACCCCAACGACTCGGCGTTCATGCGCGCCAAGTGGCAGCGATCGGCGACCTCCGTGGTTTTGCCGCGTGCCAGCTCTAGCTGCCCGACGGCGACATCGCACAAATGCACTTCGTTGTCGGTGTGGTGCAACAGCGAGGGCGTGAGCTTGCCGTACACACAGGTAAGCTGCAACAGCTTTGCCCCGGACTTGCGCTCGACGTGCGCCAGCGTCTTGTTGAGCAACTTGTCGTATTGGCCGAACAGGATGGCGTTGATGATGGGCTGGTGATCGAAGAACCAGATGCTCTTGTCCCACAGATAGGCCCACCAGTAATAGCGCGCCAGATATTCCGGCACGCCGCCCCGGATGAATTTCTGATAGATCGCCATCAGCCCGCGATGCGCGGCTTGCGCGGCGCCTTGTTGAACAATCGGTCGTACAGCCAATTCGGCAGTCGGCGCAACAACCAACCCACCACGTTCATCTGCCACGGGATGACGGCAAACGTAGTGCCGCGCCCAATCACCCGAGCAATGCGCCGCGCCGCGTCATCCGCGTCGAGCAGGAAAGGCATGTTGAAATCGTTCACGTCGGTCATCGGCGTCCGAATGTAACCGGGGCAAATCGTCACCACTTTGATCCCGCTGTCGCGCAACTCGACACGCAGGCTTTCCAGATAGGAGATTGCCGCTGCCTTGGAGGCGGAATATGCCTCGGAACCGGGCAAGCCCCTGAAACCGGCGACGCTGGCAATGCCGACCAGCTTGCCGCGCTGTGCCGCGCGCATGGGCGCAATGAACGGCTGAAAGGTCTTTGCCATACCGAGCACGTTAACGTCCATCACCTGCTGAAAGGCCTCAATGTCCTCGGCGTATTCGGTCAATGTGCCGCGGCTGACACCGGCGTTGGCAATGACGATGTCCGGCACGCCGGCGCGCGCCACGAAATCGGCGGCGGCAACGCGGATCGCCGCCGCATCGCGCACATCCAGCGCGTAGCAAAACACTTTATCGGGGAATTCCGCTGCAAGGGTTTGCAGCAACTCGCCGCGGCGGGCGCAGACGGCAACGGATGCGCCGCGCTCAAGATAATGGCGCGCAAGGGCCAGACCGATGCCGCTCGACGCGCCAGTGATGACGACGCGCATCAACGCTT
>CAZSIO010000326.1:0-1545 GCA_964606865.1 uncultured Sideroxydans sp. | reverse complement strand
CTTAGCGCTTTCTTTACCTGCTTCAAATCAAACTGTATCTGCATCCATAAACATGAGTAGGGCACTCTGCTCACTCGAAAATTGGCGCAAGTTTCGCCAGTACTTCTTCCATGATCAACGCAGGCATGGTGTCCACCTTGCGCGCATTGCGAGAGCCAAGATCAAGGACGCGGGGCTGATCGCAGCGAACGACACCGGTTGCTTTAATGCCAGAGATAGGGACAGCAAATCCGATGCGGCGAGCGAAATCACCACCACTGGTGATTGGGCAGATTATCGGTAACTTGGTTGCCTCGTTAAACTCGGTAGGCGACACAATCACAACGGGGCGGCTACCACGCTGTTCGCGTCCTTCGGTCGGGTCAAGCGAAACAAGGTAAATGTCCCCGCGCCTCATATGAGTTCATTCCCCACTGCGGGCGCATCAACCCATTCTCGTTCATCCGCTGGTTGCGGCTGCGAATAGTCTGAGGCGGCCAAAAGTTCCGCGAGCGTGTAACGAGATCTAGGCTTGGGATCGACCACAAGGCGACCATCAGCAACGGCCATACCCACTGTGGCCCCTACTTGCAGGTGCAGTTGATCAAGAAATGCTGGTGGAACGGCCAGCATTACCGAGCCGCCGACCTTGCGTAGATTGGTTGTGTGCATGATTCACCTCCATCTGGAGTTAAGTTATATTTAAGTATAACTACACATAAGTATAGTTGCAAGCCTCGATCTCCCGCCCCCGGCTGTGCCTCCATAGATCACCGCATCTGATGGGTCGATTGACTTCGCAATCCAGTGCGTTCGACCGCTTTCCGGAGATCAGCAAGCAAGCTGTCGCACTTATATCGAGGGTCATTTTCGCACCTCAATATCACTGTGCTATAGGCATCCTCAATGCGTCCAAGGATTTCTGCCACCTCGTCTCCGTTAAGACCTAACCGATTGCCATACTTAACGATATCTTCCTTGGTCGGGAAGGCTTTACTCTTGTTGAGCTTCAATGCCAATTTACCGTCCAACTCCGGATACACATCGGTGCATACCACGTCATAGACTGGTGCAAGACATCTGGCTGCAGCAGGATGTTTATAGAGCATGCCAAAGTTTTTCAGGTGCGCATCGCCGTCACGCATCCAAAAGGAAAGTACCACGCGTTCGAACAATTTTCTCAATTGCGCAACACTATCATCGCCGGCAAACGTTTCGACCGCTCGCGCGATCATTTCATAGCTGCCTTCATATTTTTCCTTCGCGGTTCGGCCAGTCAAGACGGCCATGTCTTCGAAGCCCAGTGCAGTTCCATCAGGCATTCTGTCGAACCGCGACATTACAAACAGCAGACCGTCATCAGAAAGCCAGAAGTCCGGCACATCAAAACCAGCTTCCTTGGCGACAGACATGCAGAAAAATTCATTCCGTGCGAGTCCCGGATAATCTCTTCCCTCGGCCTTCACAATGACGGTTTTTAGCGGCATTGCTGTGTGCTCTGCCAGGCTACCAATAACACTATCGTTCGAGATCGGAACAAGCGCCTTGGGTTGAATTCCAGAGATG
>CAZSIO010000325.1:0-1548 GCA_964606865.1 uncultured Sideroxydans sp. | reverse complement strand
GTCTGTTCGACCGAAGGCTCGGCCACATCAATCTTCTGGAAACGGCGCGACAGCGCAGAATCCTTTTCGAAGATGCCGCGATATTCCTGGTAGGTGGTGGCGCCGATGCATTTCAGGGTGCCGCTCGACAAGGCGGGCTTGAGCAGGTTGGACGCATCCATGGTGCCGCCGGAGGCCGCGCCGGCGCCAATCAGGGTGTGGATCTCGTCGATGAACAGGATCGCCTCCGGCGTGTCCTTCAATTCTTTCAGCACGGCTTTCAGACGTTGCTCGAAATCGCCGCGATATTTGGTGCCGGCCAGCAGCGAACCCATATCCAGCGCATACACTTTGCCGTCGCGCAGGATGTCCGGCACATTGCCTTCGGTGATGCGCCGCGCCAGCCCTTCGGCGATGGCGGTCTTGCCGACGCCGGCCTCGCCCACCAGCAACGGGTTGTTCTTGCGCCGGCGGCACAGGGTCTGGATCACCCGTTCCAGCTCCGTCGCCCGCCCGATCAGCGGATCGACCTTGCCCGCGCGGGCGTGGGCGTTGAGGTCGAGGGTGTAACTGGCCAGCGCGCTGTCCTCCTTGGCCTGCCGCTCCTCCTCAACCTCGCCCTGTGTCTTTTGCGTAACCGATTGGGCATCGGCGGTCTTGTTGATGCCGTGCGCGATGTAGTTCACCACGTCGAGACGCGTGATCGCGCGCTGATTGAGGAAATATGCCGCATGCGATTCCTTCTCACCGAACAGCGCAACCAGAATGTTGGCGCCGGTCACTTCTTTCTTGTTGGTCGATTGCACATGCAAAATGGCGCGCTGGATGACGCGCTGAAAACCGACCGTCGGCTGGGTGTCCACCTCGTCCACACCGGGCACCACCGGCGTGTGCGTTTCGATGTGCCGGTTCAACACCGCGCGCAACTCTTCCAGGTCCGCGCCGCAGGCGCGCAACACATGGGCCGCCGACGGGTTGTCCAGCATGGCCAGCAGCAGATGCTCGACCGTGATGAACTCGTGCCGCCGCTGGCGTGCTTCGACAAAGGCGAGGTGCAGGCTGACTTCCAGTTCTTGCGCGATCATTTAGTTCTCCTCCATGAGGCAACGCAGCGGATGCCCATGTTGTGTTGCATAGCCTATGACTTGTTGAACCTTGGATTCCGCGATGTCTTTCGGGTACACCCCGCACACTGCGGAACCTTCATTGTGCACTTTGAGCATGACTTGCATCGCCTGTTCCGTGCTCATTGCAAAAAATACCTGCAACACCTCAACGACGAACTCCATGGTGGTGTAATCATCGTTCAGCAACCTCACCTTGTACAGCCTTGGCGGTTTAGTCGCCTTGCGCTCGAGTAAATTTACATTTTCCTGCCGGGTTGCCATCTTCGTCATTGTCACACCAAGTTCCGTCGCATATTTGACGATTAGCGCGGGTTTTTCAAGTCTGTTGTGAAAATAATCACAATTAAAGCTTGACGCGGTCATTCAAGGTGGGTTACAAAGCGCCCGGGTGTTTGAATCAAAGTATCTGCAGTACTGGTTTTGCCATGTGCGGTCTTGGATT
>CAZSIO010000324.1:0-1548 GCA_964606865.1 uncultured Sideroxydans sp. | reverse complement strand
TCGCGCAATGAATTGCGCTCCCACAAGGGTTTCTGGTTCTATTGAACAATCCGGGTTAATCACTTGAGCTGCGGATGATTACTGGCTATCCTGCGCGCGTCGTGCAACCTGGATTTCACCCGAATTTTGCCAACCTCACACCTGCCCAGCCTGCTCATCGTTGACGACGATCCGCTCATTCGCGACGCGTTGAGTCTTGCGTTCGCCGATGAGTTCGACATCCTGCTGGCGGAAGATCGCCCCCAGGCGATTCGGCTGGTGCGTAGCCTGGAAGAGCCGCCCGCGCTGGCGCTGGTCGATCTGGGCTTGCCGCCCACGCCGCATCGGCCGCAGGAAGGATTCCGTCTCATCACCGAATTGCTCGCACATTCGCCGCAGATCAAGATCATCACGCTGTCGGGACAGAATGAGGAGGGCAATGCGCGCCACGCCCGCGCCTTGGGCGCGTTCGAGTTCGTGGCCAAACCCTGCCGGCCGGAAATGCTACGCGACCAGTTGCGCGCGGCATGGATCGCGCGGCGCGGCGAACAAAACGTGGCCGCACAGAACGCACTGCGCCTCGGCCTGGTCGGCGAAAGTCCCGCCATCGAGGCGATGCGCAGCCAGATCAAGCTGTATGCGAATACGCCCTATCCGGTGCTGATCCAGGGCGAGTCGGGCAGCGGCAAGGAGCTGGTGGCGGCCGCGCTGCGCCAGTTGGGGCCGAACCCGGCGGCACCGCTGGTGGCGATCAACTGTGCCGCCATCGCTGCCAATCTGCTGGAATCCACCCTGTTCGGCCACACCAAGGGCGCGTTCACCGGCGCCACGGCGGCGCAGGAAGGATTTTTCGAGAAGGCGCAGGGCGGCACGCTGTTCCTCGACGAGATCGGCGAGTTGCCGCTGGAGTTGCAGGCCAAATTGTTGCGCGTGCTGGAGAACGGCGAATATCAGCGCGTCGGTGAGACCGCGACGCGCAGAAGCAATGCGCGCATCGTCGCCGCCACCAACCGGGTGCTGGCGCAGGCGGTGCGCGACGGCAGCTTTCGCACCGATCTGTTCCATCGCCTGAGCGTGTTCACCATCAATGTGCCGCCGCTGCGCGCGCTGGGCGCGGACAAGCTGCGGCTGCTCGAGCATTTCTGCGCCGAATACATGGCGCAATTGCAAACCCCGTGTTTTACCCTGGACGAGTCGGCGCAGGAGGCGTGGCTGCGTTATTCGTTCCCGGGCAACACGCGCGAACTGCGCAACATTGTGATCCGCCTGATGACCCGCCACCCCGGCGCGCGCATCAACGCGACCCAGCTGGAGACCGAGTTCGATCCGCAGCCGGCCCTCGCGGAGGGAAGCGCGGCGCCGATGGATGCGCAAACGCGCTTGCTGCAGGGAGACTTCAACCTCGACGATTTGCTGATGGGCTATACTCGAACCTATATCGATAGCGCGATGGAACTGGCGCAGGGCAATGTGAGCGAAGCGGCGAAGTTGCTCGGCATCGCGCGCACCACGCTGTACAGCCGGATGGAAGCGGTACAAAAATACAGAACGCAGCAACGCGACCAGTAA
>CAZSIO010000323.1:0-1553 GCA_964606865.1 uncultured Sideroxydans sp. | reverse complement strand
TGGTGGTCATGCGCCACCTGCGTTATTTCACCGATCCCGTCTGGGGTTGGGTTGCATTCATTCAACCGTTCGGCCTGTACGCAGGCATCACGATGTTGCTTGGCTTGTGCGGATTATGGGTGCGCCGTATTTTTGTCGAACGTATCCGTTATATCTCTACGCCCTCCGATCATCTGTGGCTGGTATTGCTCATCACCATCGCGGGCTCCGGCTTGCTGATGCAGTTTGTGGTGCATACCGACGTAATCGCGGTGAAGTCTTTTTTCATCGGTCTGATGGGCTTCGAGATCGGGCAATTGCCTGCCGATGCCCTGCTGATGCTGCACCTGTTGGGGGTTATCGCGTTGCTGGCTTTGTTTCCCGTCAGCAAGTTGCTGCATGCGCCGGGGGTCTTCTTTTCGCCCACCCGCAATCAGACCGACAATCCGCGCGAGAAGCGCCATGTGAGCGCGTGGGGTAAAAAAATGGAATCGGAGAACTGACATGGCGGAAATCACCGCACCGGCATATCGCACCATCCCCATCATTCCCAAGCTGATTCCGGGAGCGATGGAAGGGAAGGGGCCTTACATTGCCAATGAAAAAATACAGGAAGCATTGGGATTTCCCGGGCAGCTGGTGGATGACTGGCACGACAAGGCCATCGCCAAGATGGGCGACTTGCTGGGCAAATTCCGTTCAGTGCGCGTTTTCATGGATGCCTGCGTGCATTGCGGTGCCTGCTCCGATAAATGCCATTATTTTATTGGTACGGCGGACCCGAAAAATATGCCCGTGGCGCGCCAGGATTTGATGCGCAGCGTCTATCGCCGTTATTTCACTTGGGCCGGCAAGCTGTTCCCCAAGCTGGTCGGCGCGCGCGACCTGACCCGTGAAGTGCTGGACGAGTGGTACAACTATTATCACCAGTGTTCCGAATGCCGCCGCTGTTCGGTGTTCTGCCCGTATGGCATCGATACCGCAGAAATCACCATGGCGGCACGGGAGATTCTGGCGGAAGTCGGGATGGGGGCAAAGTATTCGAACGAGATCATCGGCAAGGTACACAAGATCGGCAACAACCTCGGTTTGCCTGGCCCCGCACTGACCGACACCATGGAGGGGTTGGAAGAAGACGTGAAAGAGGCCACGGGCATCGATGTGCGTTTCCCGATCGATGTCAAGGGGGCTGAAGTGTTGTTGATCACGCCTTCGGCTGACTTCTTCGCCGAGCCGCACATCGACAGTTTGATCGGCTATGCCAAGGTGTTCCATGCCACCGGCACCAGCTGGACGCTTTCGTCGATGTCGTCTGAAGCCGCCAACTTCGGCATGTTCATCGGTAACTATGAGCAACTGCGCAAGGTTGCCTTGCGCATCCGTCAGGCCGCGCTGGAGCTTGGCGTGAAACGCGTGGTGGTCGGCGAGTGCGGCCATGCGTGGCGCGTTGCCTACAGTTTCTGGAACACCTTGAGCGGAGTGGGGGATGGCGCGGATCAGGATGATAAGTTTGCCCGGATGCTGCAACAACAGCTTGACCATCGCTACCGGCAGCCGACCCACATCTGTGAATT
>CAZSIO010000322.1:0-1559 GCA_964606865.1 uncultured Sideroxydans sp. | reverse complement strand
GTTGATGCGGGTCACATCCATCACTTTGCGCATCGTGCCGTCCGGTTTGGAGGGGTCGAAGGTGAGGTTGCCTTTGAATCCGACGACTGCGGCGACCCGTTCGGCCAGTTCGCGGATGGTGAGGTCTTCACCGCAGCCGATGTTGACCAAGGGCGGCTTGTCTTCGTTGAACAGGCTGGCGAGCTTATCTTCTCCTTGCTCCAGCAAAAAAATGCAGGCATCGGCCATGTCTTCGCTGTAGAGGAATTCGCGCCTGGGGGTGCCGGTGCCCCACACCACGACCTCCTTGTCGCCGCGCTGTTTGGCTTCGTGCATCTTGCGCATCAGCGCGGGCAGGACATGGGAATTGTTCAGGTCGTAGTTGTCGTTGGGGCCGTACAGGTTGGTGGGCATGGCGGCCATGTAGCGCGTGCCATATTGGCGGTTGTAGGCGTGGCACATTTCGATGCCGGCGATCTTGGCCAGCGCATAGGGGCGGTTGGTGGGTTCGAGCGGGCCGGTGAGCAGGCAGTCTTCGGTCATCGGCTGCGGGGCGTTCTTCGGATAGATGCAGCTTGAACCGAGGAACAGCAGGCTTCTGACGTTGTTTTGCCAGGCACTGTGGATGACGTTGGTCTGAATGGCGAGGTTGCTGTAGATGAATTCCGCCGGGTAGGTGTTGTTGGCGTGGATGCCGCCCACCTTGGCGGCGGCGAGGATGACGCAGTCGGGTTTCTCCTGGGCGAAGAAGGCTCGCACGGCGGCCTGGTCGCAGAGGTCGAGTTCGGCATGGGTGCGGGTGACAAGGTTGGCGTAACCCTTGGCTTGCAGGCGGCGCACGAGGGCGGAACCAACCAGGCCGCGATGGCCGGCGACATAAATTCTGGACTGAGGGCTGAGGGCTGAGGACTGGGTCATTTGGTACGTTTCTTTTTTACGGTGTGCTTGAATTTCAATACTGCAAAGTTCAGTTCAATGGATGTCTCCGCGTCGCTGGTTTGCAAATCTTCATCCAGAATTTCGGCAATCAGTTCGCCGCTGCGTTGCATCAGTGCTTTCTGGTGTGCTTTGTCCCGTATTGTCGAGAGCTCTTTGACGCTTCTCGACAGTTCACGGATTTTGGTGAAGGTTTCGATGATTGAGATGGTTGCCCGGGTTGCCACCGGGCTTTTAAGGATAGTGGCGAGCATGTACAGGCTTTTTTCCGTGAAGGCCTTGGGGTTGACTGTGGAATGCTTGAGCTTTTCGAACCGGTGGAAATTTTCCACCAGTTCAGTTTTTTCCGTCTTGGAAAGCTCAACAATATATCCGGATGGGAATTTATCTGGATTATTTGCGACTGCTTTATTGATGTCCCTTGTTTCAACTCCGTAAATATGGGCGACATCGCTATCGAGCAGAACGTCCTGCCCCCTGATTTCGATGATCATGTTTTTCAGATTTTCGATCTTCACCATGTCGCTCATGTTCTCAACTCCAATCTTTGTGGCGTTGTTTCGTGCTGTTTTGTCGGGCTGAAGCCCGACCCACAACCCCTTGATTCATAGAGACGTCCATTTCCAATGGATAATTTGGGATCA
>CAZSIO010000321.1:0-1566 GCA_964606865.1 uncultured Sideroxydans sp. | reverse complement strand
GCGCCATTCCTTCGCCACGCACTTGCTGGAAAACGGTTACGACATCCGCACCGTGCAGGAGCTGCTCGGCCACTCGGATGTTTCCACGACGATGATCTACACTCACGTCCTGAACAAAGGCGGCAGGGGTGTGGTGAGTCCGCTGGATCGATAATTTTTGGGGGAACGGGTATGGGTTTGGGGCCGGTGATGCTGGATGTGGCTGGAACGCGGTTGACGCCGGAGGACGAGGCGCGCCTCAGGCATCCGCTTACCGGCGGCGTGATCCTGTTTGCGCGCAATTATGAATCACCAACCCAGCTTGCTCAACTGACGGCAAGCATCCATGCGGTGCGCACGCCGACCTTGCTCATCGCGGTGGATCACGAGGGGGGCAGGGTGCAGCGTTTTCGCGAAGGGTTCACCAGGATTCCGCCGATGCGCGAGTTGGGCAAGCTGTGGGACGCGCAGCCCAAACGCGCCAAGGCGCTGGCGCAGGAAATCGGCTTTGTGCTCGGCGCGGAGTTGCGCGCCTGCGGTGTGGATTTCAGTTTCACCCCGGTGCTGGACGTGGATTACGGCGCCAGCAGTGTGATCGGTGATCGCGCGTTTCACGCCGAGCCGCAGGCCATTGCCGAGCTGGCGCACGGTTTGCTGCTGGGATTGAAACAGGCCGGGATGCCGACGGTGGGCAAACATTTTCCCGGTCATGGTTTCGTCTGTGCCGACTCGCATCTGGATATTCCGGTGGATGAGCGCAGTTATACCGACATTGAACTGTGCGATCTGATCCCGTTCCGGCAGATGATCGGCTTCGGCCTGACGGCGGTGATGCCGGCGCATGTCATCTACCCCAAAGTCGATCCGCGCCCGGCCGGTTTCTCCAAAGTCTGGCTGCAGGACATCCTGCGCGGCGAGCTGGGATTCGATGGCTGCATCTTCAGCGACGACTTGAGCATGGAAGGCGCAACGGTGGCGGGCGGCATCGTGCAGCGTGCCGAAGCGGCGCTGCATGCCGGCTGCGACATGGTGCTGGTGTGCAACCGCCCCGATTCGGCGGACGAGTTGCTGGCCGGGTTGCAGTGGGAGATGCCGGCGGCCAGCCGCGCCCGCCTGGCGCAGATGCGCGGCCATGCGCATCCCCGGACCGGCGCGGAACTGCATGAAGATGCCGATTTCATCAAAGCCCTGCACGCCATCGCCAAAGTGGGTGTCAGCGCGGGCGAGTTACCGCTGGTATAGCTATTTGGCGGGGTGCTTGCGATAATCCACGCCGCCATCACCCACCGCCCTATCAAGATATGAGTGAATTTCAATCCAGTCTGCTTGTCATCGCCGTCATCGTCGTGGTCGCGGTCTATGTATATGGCTGGTGGCAGCAGTGGCGCTATCGGCGCAGCCTGAATCGCATCGAGCCCGCAGCGCGCGCCGGGTCTGAACCGGCATCGCCGCAGCAGACTGCTGCGCTGGCAGACGGGCAGGACGGCGAGCATTTCATCACCGAGGGGGCGCCGGATACCTGCACCCTGCTGGATGAACGAACCGATTACATCGTCAGCATGACCCCGAAATTCCCCTTGAGCGCGC
>CAZSIO010000320.1:0-1574 GCA_964606865.1 uncultured Sideroxydans sp. | reverse complement strand
GCTGCGTCAACATCATTCACGGCAAGGGCTGGCGCAGCGAGGGGCGCGACGGAATCCTGAAAGTTCACACCCGCCACTGGCTGGCACAGCATGCACAGGTGCTGGCATTTTGCGAAGCGCCGGCGCAGGCGGGTGGCGGCGGCGCGGTGTGGGTTCTGTTGAAGGCTAAAACACCGCAAACCTAATCAAGCGAAGCGGCACTGGCACACATGCCCGCGACAGTTTTCCGGAAGTTTTCTGATATTTATTGGTGCGGAAGACAGGACTCGAACCTGCACACCTTGCGGCGCTGGAACCTAAATCCAGTGCGTCTACCAATTCCGCCACTTCCGCGTGGGAGGCGCGCATTATAGCGGCGAGGTGTTCAATCTGCTGCGATTTCCACCACGGTGCGACCGCGCGAATGCCCCGCAATCATCGCCGGAAAAACTTGCGCCAAGTCGGCCAATGGTACGCGCCGGATCATGTCGTGCAGGTGCAGCGGACGCAGATCGTTGGCCAGGCGCTGCCAGATCATTTTGCGCAACGGCATCTTCGTCGCCGCCGAATCCACCCCGAGCAGTTTCACGCCGCGCAGAATGAACGGGAACACCGATGTATTTAATTCGACGCCGCCGGCATTGCCGAAACTGGCGATGGCGCCGTCCTGCTGCATGCTGCGCGTGAGCCAGGCCAGGGTCATCCCGCCCACCGCATCCAGCGCACCGGCCCACTGCGCTTTTTCCAGCGGTCGCGTGCTGTTCAGATCGAGCGCACTGCGCAACAGGATCTCGCGAGCGCCGAGCGATTCCAAATAAGGGCACTCCTTTTCCTTGCCGGTCAGCGCCACCACGTGATAACCGCGCTGCGCCAGCATCTGAATGGCCAGACTGGACACGCCGCCGGTCGCGCCGGTTACGATCACCTTGCCGCTATCCGGCGTCAGCTCATTCTGTTCCAGGCGGTGAATGGCGAGTGCTGCAGTGAAACCCGCCGTGCCCAGCGCCATCGCCTCGAACAGCGACAGCCCCTGCGGGAGCGACACCACCCAGTCAGCAGGCACACGCACGTATTCGGCAAAGCCGCCGTCGTGCGCCACGCCCATGTCATATCCGGTTACCAGCACCGCATCGCCCGGCTTAAAGCGGGCATCGGACGAGCTCTCCACCACCCCAGCCGCATCCACCCCGCCCACACAAGGGAAACGACGGATGACTTTGCCCGCACCGGTCGCGGCCAGCGCATCCTTGTAATTGACGCCGGAATAGGCAGTGCGGATCAGCACGTCACCGGGGTCGATGTCGCCCAGCGTCAACTCGACAAAGCGGCCCTGCGACTTACCGCCTTCGTCAAAGATGCGATAGGCACGAAAGCTGTTCATTACAAATCCAGCAGCACCAGTCCCGGATTTTCCAGGAATTCCTTGATCGCCACCAGGAACTGCACGGCTTCGCGCCCGTCGATGATGCGGTGATCGTAGGACAGTGCAAGGTAGTTCATCGGGCGGATGACGACTTGGCCGTTCTCGGCCACCGGTCGATCCTTGGTGGCGTGGATGCCGAGGATGGCGCTCTGCGGCGGATTGATGATGGGCG
>CAZSIO010000319.1:0-1583 GCA_964606865.1 uncultured Sideroxydans sp. | reverse complement strand
TCCTTGGTGGCGTGGATGCCGAGGATGGCGCTCTGCGGCGGATTGATGATGGGCGTGGAGAGCATGGAGCCGAACACGCCGCCGTTGGTGATGGAGAAGGTGCCGCCGGTCAGTTCTTCCATGGTGATTTTGCCGTCCTTGGCACGCGCGGCGTAATCGGCGATGCGATGTTCGATATCGGCCAGCGACATGCGGTCGGCATCGCGCAGGATGGGCACCACCAGCCCGCGCTCGCTGCCGATCGCCATGCCGATGTCAAAATATCCGTGATAGATAAAATCCTTGCCATCGACCGAGGCGTTGACGACGGGGAATTTCTTCAGGGCATACACGGCAGCCTTGACGAAGAAAGAGGAAAAGCCGAGTTTGACGCCGTGTTTCTTCTCGAACCGGTCCTTGTAGCGGCTGCGCAATTCCATCACCGGCTGCATGTTCACTTCATTGAAGGTGGTGAGGATGGCGGCGTTCGCCTGCGATTGCAGCAGACGCTCGGCGATGCGCTGGCGGATGCGCGTCATCGGCACGCGCTGTTCGGTGCGGTCACCCGTGGCAACCGGGGATACCACATAAGGGGCCGGCGTTTCACTTTTGACCGCGTGCAACACATCTTCCCTGGTCACCACGCCATGCTTGCCGCTTCCCTGCAACTGGCCGGCATCCAGCTCATGCTGATGCGCGAGTTTGCGCGCGGAAGGTGTGGCCTGCCCGGCAGTACCCGGTGCTGCTGCTGCGGCGGGCGCGGCAGAGGCTTTGGTCACTTGCGCTGCGGCAGCCGGTGCGGCTGCGGACACGGTTTGGCTGGGCTGGGCGACGGCATCCGTATCGATCTCGGCAATGAGCTCGCCGCTGCCCACTTGCGCTCCGTCCCCCTTGATGATCTTGCGCAGCACGCCGCTTTTGATCGCCGGCAATTCGAGCACGACCTTGTCGGTTTCGATGTCGATCAGGTTCTCGCCTTCGCTCACCGCGTCACCGGCTTTTTTGTGCCAGGTCAGCAAGGTGGCTTCGGAAACCGATTCGGACAGTTGCGGAACTTTGACTTCAATGATGCTCATGGGACGCTCCTCGTTTGTTCTTGACATCGAGATCGGGACGGAAGGCGGCCTCGACCACTGCTTTTTGCTGTTCGGCATGGACGGCCAGATAACCGGCAGCGGGCGAAGCCGACGATGGGCGCAAGGCGTAACCCAGACGCATGCCCGGGCGCAGATGGCGCACTAAATAATGCTGGATGCGATGCCACGCGCCCTGGTTGCCCGGCTCTTCCTGGCACCAGACCGCTTCGGTCGCGTTCGGATAGGACGCAATCTGCGCGGCAAAATCGTCGTGCGGGAAGGGGTACAACTGTTCCAGCCGGATGATCGCCATGTCGGCGATGCCGCGTTCGCGCCGTGCCTTGAGCAGGTCGTAATACACCTTGCCGCTGCAGGCGATGATGCGCCGCACCTTGGCGTTGTCCAGCGTATCGATGTCGGCGATGACCGGCTGAAACACGCCATCGGTGAAATCGCTGATGGGCGATGCGGCGTCCTTGCTGCGCAGCAGACTCTTGGGGGTGAACACGATCAGCGGTTTGCGGAACG
>CAZSIO010000318.1:0-1587 GCA_964606865.1 uncultured Sideroxydans sp. | reverse complement strand
CCATGAACACCACCAAACAAATCGCAGTGCAAAACACACGCACGGTAGAGCGCCTGATCGAGGGTGTCGCCACCTCGGACGGCGCGGGCGTGAGTCTGACGCGCGTGCTGACCGGAAAATTGCAACGCCGCCTCGATCCTTTCCTGATGCTGGATGCGTTCGGCAGCGACGACCCGGACGACTACATCGCCGGCTTCCCCGACCATCCGCATCGCGGCTTCGAGACCATCACGTATATGCTGGCCGGCCGCATGCGCCATCGCGACAGCGCAGGCCACGAGGGTTTGCTCGGCGACGGCGGCGTGCAATGGATGACCGCCGGGCGCGGCGTGATCCATTCCGAGATTCCGGAACAGAAAGACGGCGTGATGGAGGGCTTCCAGCTCTGGCTCAACCTGCCCGCGCAGAACAAGATGGCCGAACCCTGGTATCGGGATTTTGCGCAGGTGGACATTCCGGAATATGTGACGCCTGACGGCGTGACCGTGCGCGTCATCGCGGGCACGAGCAACGGCGTGGCGGGCGCAGTCAGGCGCGCAGTGACCGAGCCGTTCTATCTCGACATCCATCTGCCTGCGGGCGCGTCGTTCTCGACCGCCATTCCGGCCACGCACAACGCGTTCATCTATACCTACCGCGGGGCGGCGAACGTGGCGGGAACGGAAGTGGCGGCGCAGCGCATGGGCATTCTGGACAACACGGCGGACGCAGACGGGATCACCGTATCCGCGACCGAGCCGACGCGGCTCATCCTCGTCGCGGGCAAACCGCTCAACGAACCGATCGTGCAGTACGGCCCGTTCGTGATGAACACGCAGGAAGAGATTCATCAGGCGCTGGAGGATTTTCGCAACGGACGCTTTGCCAGCGAAAGGAGGGCGGCATGAACGAACCGGTCAATCGCTACGACGGCTTTGCCATGGGTCTGCACTGGCTGGTGGCGCTGCTGATCTTTGCCACCTTTCCGCTCGGCGTGTATATGCACGATCTGCCCTTGTCGCCGGCCAAGCTGCAATATTTCAGTTATCACAAGTGGATCGGCGTCACGATCCTGCTGCTGGTCATCGTTCGCGTCGTGTGGCGCTTCACCCACACACCGCCACCGCTGCCGCGATCGACACCGCGCTGGGAAGTGGTGGTGAGCCACTTCACGCATCTGGCGCTGTACGGTTTGCTGCTCGCCATTCCGCTCTCGGGCTGGCTGATGAGTTCGGCCAAAGGATTTCAGACCGTGTGGTTCGGCGTGTTACCGCTGCCCGATCTGGTGGGCAAGGACAAGGCGCTGGGTGCACTGCTCACCACCGTGCATCAGGGTCTGAATCTCGCCCTGTTCCTGCTGGTGGGCATGCATATCGCCGCCGTCATCAAACATAAATTCATCGACCACGACCGGATACTGGCGCGCATGTTGCCGAAAGGAATGAGCCAATGAAATCACGCTTTAACTTGAGTCTCGCGCAGCGAAGACATACCGTACCCCTCGCCCTCCGGGAGAGGGGGAACGGGGGTGAGGGAAACGCACAGGGCACAGACGATTCATCTTTTCGGGTGGCCTGCGCCATGTGCGTGAGCATCGCTTTGTTGGGC
>CAZSIO010000317.1:0-1604 GCA_964606865.1 uncultured Sideroxydans sp. | reverse complement strand
AGGACAGCCTGCCACCTTACGATGTGCTGGATGCCATCATGGCGTGCTATGTCGAAAAAAACATGAACATTCCGCAAATTGTGAAAGAAGGTTACGCGGAGGCCGATGTGTTGCGTGTGGTGAAACTTATTCGCATCAACGAATACAAGCGCCGTCAGGCTCCGGTCGGCATCCGCATCACCGACCGCAGTTTCGGCAAGGATTGGCGCTATCCGATCACGGCGCGCTATCAGGACGGTTATTGACCGGCGTTATCGCCTGATGCTGATGGCGCAGTTTCAGGCGCACCTGCTTGCCCAGCCAGACATGCAGCGGCAGCAGCAGCGTCAGGCTGATCCCCAGTATTTGGTGAAGCAGACTGAACGCATCGCGCCAGTCTTCATGCGGCGGGTAGTACAGGGTCAAACCGCTACCGGCAAGCAACAGCAGCGCTGCCGATAAGATCAGGCCGCTGCTCCGGTTGCGTCGCGCGCGCCAGTTGCCTTGCTGGTGCAGCGCGTACAAGCGTCCCGCGATCCACAGCAACAGGTAAGCCGCCACGCCATGCAGCACCAGCACGCGATGGCGCCAGGCACGCAAGGGATCACTGTAGTCATCCGCGTTCAGCATCCAGCCCAGCGCGATCCACAACACCCCGCTCAAAATGAGCAGCCAAGCCGCCGCCTGCACCTGCCTGCGCGCGGAATGACTCAAATGCATGCCCCATGCGCTCATGGTTGATCTCCCTTTGTGATGTGCCGGTCAAACAGCAAAGCAAGTCGCGCCAAGCGGTTCAGTGCGCGTACCGACAGGGTTGCGCCGGAGATGCCGTCGATTTGCCTGTCCAATTTTTGTCCGCTCTCCAGTTTTGCGCCGGCGTACTGTGCGGTGAACGCGGGACTTTTCACTTCCCAGCCTCGACTCTCGCGATAGACCAGCACCTGCACCCGCTCAATTGTGCAGTTGCCGATCACGATACCGACGGTGATCGGCATCTCCTTGCCGATCTCGTCCAACACCCAGACCGTGCGACGCCCGACGTGCCAGTAGCGCACGCGCGCGGCGGGATAGTCATGATCGAGAATGGCGCGCACGTCGGGGCGCAGCTCGCCGGTGAGCCACAGCGTTGCCATGGCGGGCGGCTGGCCGAACACCCCGCTCAGGAAGCGCGAGGTCTCGGCTTCCTGATCCGCGCCCCAGGCCGGCAGGCTCAATGCGAACAGGAAAAAAATGCGCAGGCTGGCCATGTCAGAACTGGTAACCCAGGCCGAGGTTGAAACCGTCGAATTCATTTTGTCCGACCGGTACCTTCTGGTTCTGGAAATCCAGCTTTACCACCACGTCGGGATGCGGCCAGTAGTTCACACCCACGTCGGTTTGATCGAATCGGCTGTTGGCGGCATCGCCGGCCGCGTTGTCCCATCGGTTGTGGCGCGCGAATACGCCCCACTGGTCGTTGAACTTCCAGGATGGCTCCACATACCAGCCGTTTTGCCTGTCAGCACCGATAGCTTTCGGGCCGTTGCCGTTCAGATGCCACGCCGCGTAAAGCGCGCGCAGGCCAAATGCTCCCCTGTTCACCACCGCATGGGTTTCATACAGTGTGGCCGCACCCGCCGCGGGAT
>CAZSIO010000316.1:0-1608 GCA_964606865.1 uncultured Sideroxydans sp. | reverse complement strand
CTTACCGGCATGCACTGGCGATTCGTCCGGTATTCAAGCGCGTCGATACCTGCGCTGCCGAATTCGCCACCAACACGGCCTACATGTATTCCACCTACGAGGAAGAGTGCGAATCGCAGCCGACCAACAACAAGAAGATCATGGTGCTGGGCGGCGGACCGAACCGCATCGGGCAGGGCATCGAGTTCGACTATTGTTGCGTGCATGCCGCGCTGGCGATGCGCGAGGACGGCTACGAGACCATCATGGTCAACTGCAATCCCGAAACGGTTTCCACCGACTACGACACTTCCGATCGTTTGTACTTCGAGCCGCTGACGCTGGAAGATGTGCTGGAAGTGGTGGCAGTCGAAAAACCCGTCGGCGTGATCGTGCAGTACGGCGGGCAGACGCCGCTCAGTCTGGCGCACGGCCTGCAAAAGAATGGCGTGCCCATCATTGGCACGACGCCGGACATGATCGACATGGCGGAAGACCGCGCGCGTTTCCAGGCGATGTTGCGCGAATTGAATTTGAAGCAACCGCCCAACCGTACTGCCAGCAACGTGGCGGATGCGGTCGCCGGCGCCGCCGAGATTGGCTATCCGCTGGTGATGCGGCCCAGCAACGTGCTGGGCGGTCGCGGCATGGAGATCATCCATGCGCAGCCGGACCTCGAACGCTACATGCGCGATGCGGAAGAGTTGGCCAAGACCTACCCGGAACGCATGCCCATCCTGCTTGACCGTTTCCTGAATGACGCGATCGAAGTGGATGTGGACGCGGTGTCCGACGGCAAGCAGGTTATCATCGGCGGCATCATGGAGCACATCGAGCAGGCGGGCGTGCACTCCGGCGACTCGGCCTGTTCGTTGCCGCCCTATTCGCTGTCCGCCACGCTGCAGGATGAATTGCGCCGCCAGACCGTGGCGATGGCGAAATCGCTCAATGTGGTCGGCCTGATGAACGTGCAGTTCGCCATCCAGGGCGAGACCGTGTACGTGCTGGAAGTGAATCCGCGCGCCTCGCGCACCGTGCCCTTTGTGTCCAAAGCGAGCGGCGTGCCGCTGGCCAAGATCGCCGCGCGCTGCATGGCCGGCCAGTCGCTGGCTGCACAAGGAATAACGAAAGAGGTGGTCCCGCCTTATTACTCGGTGAAAGAGGCGGTGTTCCCGTTCATCAAGTTCCCCGGTGTCGATACCATTCTCGGCCCGGAGATGAAATCCACCGGCGAAGTGATGGGGGTCGGCGAGACGTTCGCCGAAGCTTTCGTCAAATCGCAACTCGCCGCCAGCGTGAAATTGCCGAAGAGCGGCAAGGTGTTCATCAGTGTGCGCGAGGAAGACAAGACGGGTGCGGCAGAAGTTGCGCGCACCCTGAAACAGTTGGGCTTTACCATTCTGGCGACGCGCGGCACAGGATCGGTCATCACTGCGGCCGGGGTGGAAGTGGTTGTGGTGAACAAGGTGGCGGAAGGGCGTCCGCACATCGTCGATATGATCAAGAACGGCGAGGTCAACCTCATCGTCAATACAGTGGACAGCAAACCGTCGGTGATGAAGGATTCCTATTCCATCCGCCATGCCGCTTTGCAAGGCCGCGTCACCTATTACACTACGCTGGCCGGCG
>CAZSIO010000315.1:0-1608 GCA_964606865.1 uncultured Sideroxydans sp. | reverse complement strand
TTCGCCCCGAACATCATCCGCCTTGCCACAAACTTCTTCGCCAGCGGCAGGTGGTCGAGCAGGGATAGTGCGGCGGAGCGCATCGGGCCGAGCAGGGGGAGGTCGTTGGAGAACAGGCGCACGAGGCCGTCGGTGAAACGGATGCCGGCGTTGCGGTCGAGGCGGCGCGATCGGCGGTAGGCTTTGCACATAGCGGCGGAGCCGATGTTGTCCGGCGCATGGTCGAGGATGACTTGCGCCAGTTCCCACGCATCGCGCAGCCCCAGATTGAAGCCTTGTCCAGCGACCGGATGCAACGTCTGCGCGGCGTTGCCGATGAGGATGGTGTGGGGGAAAGTGAGGTCGGGTGCGCGCTTCAACCGTAGCGGGAAGCAACTGCGTTTGCCGATGGCGGTGAACGCGCCGACGCTGCTCCCGCAATCGGCTGGCTGCGCCAGTAACGTGTCGCAGCCGCAGTCGCCGAAATGGGTTTGCAGGAAAGTGAGGAAGGTCGCGTCGTCCCAGTTCAGCATTTCCTGCGCGGCGTCGTGCGCGGCGGTCAGCACCAGTTCGTAGCCGTCCAGGTAGGGCAGCAGCGCCATCGGGCCTTGCGGCGTGAAATGCTCGAACGCCATGCCCGCGCGAGGTTGCGTGCAGTTGACGTGGGCGATCAGCCCGCTCTGGCCGTAGTCGGTGATCTGCGGCGGGTGCGCGGCTTCCAATAATTTGCCACCGTCGGCGACGACGGCCAGGCGCGCGTCGAGTTGGTGTTGCGTGCCCTGATGCTGATAGGTGAGGGTGGCGCAACCGTGGGCCGTGTTCAGTTCGGATACTGCCGCGCCATACAGGCAGCGGATGTCGGACTGGTGCAATGCCTGTTGCAACGCCGCATGCAGCGCGGTGTAGGGCAGTACATAGCCCATTTCGGGCACCTTCAATTCGCTGGCCTTGAGCGTGGTTTTGCCTGGCGTGCCTTTTTGCGTGATTTCGATTTCGCGGATGCCGCTGACATTGGGAATGGCCTGCCATGCGCCGAGGCGCTGCAACAGCAGGCGCGAACCGTAAGCCAGCGCCAGCGCGCGCGGGTCGCTGGTGTTGATCTCGGCTTCACGCGCTTCGAGCAGCACGACATTCAGATCGTTATCGCGCAGCGCCAGCGCCAGCGCGAGGCCGACTGGGCCGCCGCCGACGATGGCGACATCACAGCGTTCATTCATGGCGCATCACCTCCTCAATTTCCCGCACCGTCTTCGGCGCATCCTGCGTCAGCACTTCGCAACCCTTGGCGGTGATGAGCACGTCGTCCTCGATGCGGATGCCGATGTTCCACAGTTCACGCGGCACGTTGTCGGCGGGGCGGATGTAGCAGCCGGGCTCGACGGTCAGCGTCATGCCGGGCGTGAGCGGTCGCCACGCGTCGCCGAGCTTGTATTCGCCAACGTCGTGCACGTCCATGCCCAGCCAGTGGCCGGTGCGGTGCATGTAGAACTGTTTGTAACTTCCGCTCTCGAGCACCGCTTCGAGCGAGCCCTGGCACAGCTTGAGATCGATGAAGCCCTGTGCCAGCACGCGCACAGCCGCTTCGTGCGGCGCGTCCCACGGGTTGCCGGGACGGGCGGCGGCGATGGC
>CAZSIO010000314.1:0-1613 GCA_964606865.1 uncultured Sideroxydans sp. | reverse complement strand
TTGCCGCTGTACGATTCTGGCGCGCAAACGAAGTCGGGCGACAAGCTGCAACTAGCTGGTGGCGGGACGCTGAAAGACCGCGACCTCGCCGCCGCATTCCCTACCACTTATGTTATAGATAAACACGGTGTCGTGCTGTTCTCGCACGTCGGCCCCGTGAGCAACTGGTTGGGTTATTTGCCACTACTCAAAGATGCGGCGGTTAAATCTGGCAAGTGATTCGTTTTTCTACATTTGATTTGAGAATTTTCCGCGTATCAAATCAACAATCATCAGGAGCTCATACATGAAACAGATTTCCATCATTGGTGCGGGATTTGCCGCGCTGTCTGCCGCGCACAACTTGCGCAAACTCGATGCGAGTATAGAGATCACGCTCATCGCACCCAAAGCAGAACACATATTTCTGCCCAGCTTGATCTGGATACCTTCGGGAAAGCGTAAAGGAGAGGATCTGCGCATCCCGCTCGATCGTTTCTTGAGCGACAACCGTATCCGTTTTTTTGCAGGCGAAGCCACGGGACTTGAGAATAGTGGGCGTACTGTGTTGACCAACAACGGCAAGGTTGAGAACGATGGACTCATCATCGCCTGCGGTGGACGTTTTATCAAGAAACTACCCGGCATCGAACATGCCATCCCGCCGTGCGAAGGCATCGCTGCCGCAGAGCATATCCGCGAGCGTGTGGCAGCACTCAAGCAAGGCGATATCGCGCTCGGTTTTGTGGGTAATCCAAATGAACCGACTGCCATGCGCGGCGGTCCGATCTTCGAATTTCTGTTCGGATTGGATACCCAGTTGCGCCGCGAAGGACGCCGCGACAAGATTGGTCTCACCTTCTTCAACCCCATGTCCAATCCTGGCAACCGCCTCGGTGCGCGTGCAGTACAACGCCTGATGGCCGAAATGGTCAAGCGCGATATCAAGATGCAACTCGGCAACAAGTTACTTGGTTTCGAGGCAGCCAAAATAAAGACCGAAGGGGGCGAATTCGCCGCCGACCTCATCATCTTTATGCCCGGCTTGACCGGCAATGCCTGGTTCGATCAGACAAGCCTACCGCGCTCAGCGGGTGGTCTCGTCAAAGCCGATGCTCAATGCCGTGTCGAAGGGTTTCCGGCGACCTACGCCGTGGGCGACTCGGGCAGTTTCCCGGGGCCGGATTGGATGCCCAAACAGGCGCACATGGCGGATCTGCAAGGTGAAACCGCCGCCGCGAATCTGCTGACAGAATTGGCGGGGGGCAAACCCGAGCAGACCTTCAAAGTAGAGTTGATATGTGTCGTCGATAGCCTCGATGCGGGCATGCTGGTGAGACGCACACCCAAGGGCGAGTTGTCTTTACCACCGCTCAGCCTGATGCATCACGCCAAGTCGTTCTTCGAAACTTGGTATCTACGCAAGTTCAAGTAACCGACCCGATCTGTGTGCAGTTCGTCGGCTATGCAAAGACGATGACATAAAAAAAGCCGCTCCCTGTTGGAGCGGCTTTTTCATGGACTTTGATACCACTTCAATCCACTTCGTCCCATCCTGTGATCATCGCCTTGATGTGTGCAGTCGGTGTATGGCCTGTCGTAGTGAGATAGACGTGGCCAATGAAGAACACTAG
>CAZSIO010000313.1:0-1619 GCA_964606865.1 uncultured Sideroxydans sp. | reverse complement strand
CAATAGCCTATGCTCTGATTGGAATGACCTTGGCACCGGCCTTTAATGAATCTAGATAATCCGCCCACGCCTGCATCATATCTGCTCTTTCCGGCATATACATACGCCACATTTCTCGCTTGTAGGCAGCCTTCACCTTATTTGGCTCTTCGTGCGCCAACTGGCGCTCGATGAGTTTCGAATCGAAACCAAGGTTATCTAGTGCAGTGCT
This sequence comes from uncultured Sideroxydans sp., assembly GCA_964606865.1. Lineage (GTDB taxonomy): Bacteria > Pseudomonadota > Gammaproteobacteria > Burkholderiales > Gallionellaceae > Sideroxyarcus. The sequence continues at coordinate 1,408 of CAZSIO010000313.1, read as the reverse complement.
TGCCATCGCCCGGAAACCGTGTGGCGTCATATCATCGTTGCTCCACCCAAGGCGCCGCAAAGCTGAACGGACTGCGTTGTCTGACATCGGACGACCTCGGTCTCGCTCTCCTGGGAAGACATACTTTTCTCTGGAAGTCAGTGGGTAGATTTCTCTCAGGATCGCTATCGCCTGTTTCGAAAGTGGCACCAGATGCGTTTGACGCATCTTCATACGCTCTGCAGGGATGGTCCACAAGGCGTTCTCGAAGTCGATCTCCTCCCAGGTTGCCATGCGCAATTCACCCGGACGTAAAAAGACATACGGGGACAACATCAACCCACAGCGCACAACCATGGATCCAGTGTACCCATCTATGCTACGCATCAGTTCACCGATACGGTCAGGCGTAGTCACTGCAGCCATATGCTTGTCACGACGATATGGAGGCAAAGCCCCTCTTAGATCTGGAGCGGGGTTCCGGTCAGCCCTGCCAGTTGCGATCGCGTAGGAGAATATCTGCGCAACATTGGCCAAGGCGCGATGTGCCGTCTCCAGCGCCCCTCTGGCCTCGATCTTTCTGAGCACACGTAACAATTCAGGGGCATTGATCTCTGCAATCGGCCGCGCGCCCATCCACGGGAAGATATCTCGCTCCATCCGCTGAATGATCTTGATCGAATGGCCGGGCGTCCAATCCCTGGAGAACTTGGCGAACCACTCCCGAGCAATCGCCTCGTAGCTGTTCGTGACACTTTCTATTGCGGCGATTTTGGCGGCCTTCCGTTGCTCGCCAGGGTCGACCCCTTGGGCAACGAGCTTTCTTAGCTCAAGCGTCTTTTCTCTGGCGTCTGCCAGGCTGACTTCCGGGTATGTGCCAAGCGATATCCGCTTTTCCTTATTCTGGAAGCGGTACTTGAGGCGCCACCACTTGCCCCCACTGGGGGATAACTCCAGATACAAGCCTTTACCGTCAAACATGCGGACAGTCTTGGCTTCTGGCTTGGCGTGGCGGATTTTGATGTCGGTCAGGGGCATTGGGGGCAACTCCTTTTATGGCACTGCAGATGCCCCCAATGTTGCCCCTAGTTGCCCCCGGAGGTCAACGTGCTACCGCGAACCAAAACGGAAAATAAGGGGGGCAAATCAACAAAAAAGCCCGCATAATCGCGGGCTTAGATGAATCGCAGAACTTCTGCGAACTGTGTCTTGGTGGTGATAGGTGGATTTGAACCACCGACCCCAGCATTATGAGTGCTGTGCTCTAACCAACTGAGCTATATCACCGGAATCCCTCGAACGGAACGGTACCCGGCCAAAAAGAGGGCGGCATTTTGCTGATTTAGGCGCTGCCTGTCAATTACAGTCTTTCGATTTGTTAGCCCCAAGTAGTAATGTCCGGTTTCTCCCAAATAGAAATGTCCGCTGG
>CAZSIO010000312.1:0-1623 GCA_964606865.1 uncultured Sideroxydans sp. | reverse complement strand
CTCTTGCCTTTTGGCAAAGCACGCTGGTTTACTCCGCGTTCTCCGCGTCTCCGCGTGATCAAGTTTTTTGAGCAAAACTGACTACAAAATCGAACATGAGCGAACTCCTCCCCCACATTACCCTCGACAGCGGGCCCGAGCCCCGCTACAGCGTCATCTGGCTGCACGGGCTGGGTGCCAGCGGCGAGGATTTCGTACCGGTGGCGCAGGAGTTGCATTTGCCGCGGGCGGTGCGCTTCATCTTTCCGCACGCGCCGGCGCGCCCGGTCACGCTCAACGGCGGCTACGTGATGCCGGCCTGGTACGACATCGTCAGCAGCGAGATCGATGCGGCACAGGATGCCGCGGGGATCGCCGCATCCCGCCATGAAATCGAAAAGCTGATCGCGCACGAAATCGCACGCGGCATCGTGCCGGCACGCATCTTGGTGGCGGGATTTTCGCAGGGAGGCGCCGTCGCGCTGCACACCGGCTTGCATGCGCCCGCGAGATTGGGCGGAATTCTGGCGCTGTCCACCTATTTGCCGCTGGCGGATACCACCCGTGCCGCAGACATCGGCCACTCGCGGGATACGCCGATTTTCATGGCGCATGGCCTGCAGGACCCGGTTGTGCCCTACACCTTGGGCAGGCAGTCCGCAGCTTATCTACAGCAATTGGGTTGTACCGTAAGTTGGCATGAATACGCGATGCCGCACAGCGTGTGCATGGAAGAAATCCGGGATATCGAGCGCTGGCTGGCGCAGCAGATGGCAGCTGTTGAACATTCCGAAAAATCGTCGGGTTGAAACCCGATCTGCCGGGAAGAACCCGCACAATCCTGCGCTAATCTTCGCTGCCCGCGTCCTGTTCCATCATGCGATAGCGCGCCAGGTCGTAATCTTCGCCCTGCTCGACCAGCGCCAGCGGCAACAGAAGATATTCCTTGTCACCCAGCTCCATTTTCAGACTGCGGTTGGCCACGAACGCATCCTGCTTCATCAACAGCCACGCCTCGCCGCTGTTGTCATTCGGACGATTAAGATACATGCCGATCTGCACGCCGCTCTCGTCCGGGTTGGCATAATCGAGCAACGGCACGCCGACGATGCGCGGACTCAACAACTCGATCCCGATATGCAGATTGCCGTCGAGATCGCGGCTCAAACGCCGCACCACCCCCGCCCCCCAGTGCGAGACTCCATCGGGCTGGCTGCCGAGCAGTGAAGCGATGCGAATACCGTTGGCGCGCCCCATCGGGATCACGCTGCGGAAACCGGTGGCGCTGATGTCTTCGATCTCCCACACCTCGCTCTCCTCCGCCCCGAAGCTGAGCCCGACATCGGAGCGTTCCAGCATTTTGCTGAAACCGTTGGCCACTTTCAGGTTGACCTTGATTTTGCGCCGCGGCGTGCGCCGGGTCGGGGGCGGCAGGGTGAGACTTTGCCACAGGCGTTGCGCGACCTCCCGCACCTGCTCCACCTCATATTTCGCACCGTAAAAATTCAGCCCCTCGGGCAGGATGCCCTTGTCCAGATTCTTCAACAAATCAGCCAGCCGCTGGCGCTGGCCATCCGCCGCAACAAAACGCAAAGCGGGATGGACGGTCGCCCCGGCAGTGGCGCGCATGGGCGGCGTCGGTTG
>CAZSIO010000311.1:0-1630 GCA_964606865.1 uncultured Sideroxydans sp. | reverse complement strand
CAACCTGCTCCTCCTCATTCTCTGTTTCATCGCCGGTGTGTTACTGCGCCGCTTCAAGCGCATGCCGGACAATGCGCCGGCGACGCTCAACAGTTTCATCATCCATGTCTCGCTGCCCGCGCTGACGCTGTTGTATGTCCATGATTTAAAAATCTCCGGCGATGTTGTGCTGGTGGCGGCGATGGCATGGCTGGTATTCGGTCTGGCGGCGGGATTCTTCTGGCTGCTCGGGCGCTGGCTGCAACTTTCGCGCGCAACCACCGGCGCGCTGATGCTGACCGGCGGGCTGGGCAATACTTCGTTTTTTGGCCTGCCGATGGTGGAAGCGTTCTACGGCAAGGAAGGTTTGACCACTGCCATCATTGCGGATCAGCTGGGTTCCTTCTTCGTGCTGTCGGTGCTCGGCATCACCGTCGCCGGCATCTATTCCTCTGGCCGCCCGGGCATGGCCGAGATCGTCAAACGCATCGCGCTGTTTCCGCCGTTCATCTCGCTGCTCATTGCGCTGCTGCTGATTCCAATCGAATATGCGGAGTGGTTCAGTGTGTTGTTGAAACGGCTGGGCGATACGCTGGCGCCGCTGGCGTTATTGTCGGTGGGGATGCAACTGCGTCTGGGACATCTGGCCGAACACCGGCGCAATCTGGCGCTGGGACTGGGTTTCAAACTGATTCTCGCGCCGCTGGCGATCTGGCTGCTGTATGGGCAACTGCTCGGTGCGCAGGGATTGGCGATTCAGGTCACCTTGTTCGAGGCGGCGATGCCGCCGATGATCACCGCCGCCATCGTGGCGAGCGAGCATGACCTCGATCCGCCGCTGGCGAATCTGATGGTGGCGGTTGGACTCCTGCTTTCCTTCTTCACCTTGAGTGCCTGGTGGTACGCGTTGCAGGGCTTGTCGGGTTGAAACCCGACCCACGACACCGCGCCAAACCTATTCCTCAATGTGTTTCTGCGCCAACTGTTGCTGTTGCACCTGTGCGACATAGCGTTGCAACTTCATCACGGTGTCGCCATTCGGCTGGATGAATTCGCACCCGGCGCGGCGTTTGACTTCGCCGCTGCGGTCGGTCACTTCGAACAGGCTTTTTACTTCAATCACCGGATGGATGCTGCCGATGCCGGGTAATTCGATCTCGCAATCCGTATAGCGTTTGCCGACCTCAAGCTTGACATCATCCTGCACGCAGACCAATGCCACCCCGCCGATGCTTAAATCCATGATGGTCATTTCATGCCGGGTGCGCGCCGGTTGCGGGTGGGCGTGGATATAGCACTTGAGCGCATCCGGTTCGCGGTTGAGCAAGCGATAATAATTCCGGCGCTGCAGGCGCAAGAGCTTGCGCGGCAGGGGCAGGAAGAAGGCGGCCCTGTTTTGGAACAGCCCCTGTGTGACCTCGGCGGAGACCCATTGCACTTTGGCCTGATTGTGCGTGCTGACGAAAATGATGCGGCGGCTGCGCTCGATGTGGCGATTGTCAACCGGGCTGGCGGCGGCATCGACCCACACGCCGCTTTCATCCGCCGCCAGCAGCAGGGTCAGCACCATCCGGTTGTCTTCGTTGTAGTAGAGCGCGACGCGGCTGCCGCGGGCAACGATGTCGCGCAATACGGCGAGGATTGCTTTGGG
>CAZSIO010000310.1:0-1630 GCA_964606865.1 uncultured Sideroxydans sp. | reverse complement strand
TGGCAACGATGCAAGACAATCAAACCTGGTCGGGACGCTTCAACGAACCCGTGGCAGAACTGGTGAAGCGTTATACCGCTTCCGTGGATTTCGACCAGCGCCTGGCACTGGTCGACATTCAGGGTTCGCTCGCACACGCGCAGATGCTGGCGGAATGCGCCATCATCAGCGCGCAGGATTTGGACGACATCCGGCGCGGCCTGGCGCAGATCGAGAATGAAGTCATCAGCGGCGATTTTGAATGGTCGCTCGATCTGGAAGACGTCCACCTGAATATCGAAAAACGTCTGACCACGCTGGTCGGCGACGCGGGCAAACGTCTGCACACCGGCCGTTCGCGCAACGACCAGGTGGCGACCGACATCCGTCTCTATCTGCGCGGCGAGATCGACACCCTCGTCGGCTTGCTGAAGAATCTGCAAACTGCGCTGCTCGATCTGGCGCAACACCACACGCATACCATTCTGCCCGGCTTCACCCATCTGCAAGTCGCGCAACCGGTCAGCTTCGCCCATCACCTGCTGGCATATTTCGAGATGCTGCAACGCGATGTGGAGCGTTTCGGCGATTGCCGCCGCCGCGTCAACCGGCTGCCGCTGGGCGCGGCCGCGCTGGCCGGCACCAGCTACCCGATCAAGCGCGAGCGGGTGGCGGAACTGCTGGGCTTCGAGGCGGTGTGCCAGAACTCGCTGGATGCGGTGTCCGACCGCGACTTCGCCATCGAATTCACCGCCGCCGCCGCGCTGGTGATGACGCATCTGTCGCGCCTGTCGGAAGAGTTGATCCTGTGGATGAGCCCGCGCTTCGGCTTCATCGACATCGCCGACCGCTTCTGCACCGGCTCTTCGATCATGCCGCAGAAGAAAAATCCCGATGTGCCGGAACTGGTGCGCGGCAAGACCGGGCGCGTCAACGGCCATCTGGTCGCGCTGCTGACCCTGATGAAAGGCCAGCCGCTGGCCTACAACAAGGACAACCAGGAAGACAAGGAGCCGCTGTTCGACACGGTGGACACGCTGACCCAGACCCTGCGCATCTACGCCGACATGATCGGCGGCATCACGGTCAAACCGGAAGCGATGCGCGCCGCCGCGCTGCAGGGCTACGCCACCGCCACCGACCTGGCCGACTATCTGGTGAAGAAGGGACTGCCGTTCCGCGATGCGCACGAAGCGGTCGCGTTGGCGGTGCGTTTTGCGGAACAGAAAGGTTGCGACCTGGCCGAATTGAAACTGGAAGAATTGCAGCAGTTCTCATCGCTCATCGCCGACGACATCTACGCCGTACTGACGCTGGAAGGCTCACTCGCCGCGCGCAACCACACCGGCGGCACCGCGCCGCAGCAGGTGGAAGCCGCCATCGCCCGGGCGCGCAAGCTGCTCGCCTGAATAAAATATTTCTCCAAAGCAGAAACAAACGGCGCAATAAATTGCGCCCTTTGCTTTTGCATCCCGATTTAACCGGAATCTTCAGTTGAACAACTGTGGGAGCGCGATTCATCGCGCGATGAATCGCGCTCCCACAACAATTCTGGTTTAGTGTTTTTCCTGATGCCCGCCGAACTCGAAGCGCAACGCCGACAACAGCTTGTTGCCGTAATCCGCTTCGCCGCGCGAATTGAAACGGTCGA
>CAZSIO010000309.1:0-1639 GCA_964606865.1 uncultured Sideroxydans sp. | reverse complement strand
ACCCGACAAGGGTTTGCATATAAGTATCGCCAAGAACGCAACACTACACTAGCGACCAACCAAATCTTGCTTCTGTGGAAGCGCGATTGATCGCGCGATGGCGCACGGCAGCCCTCTGTCCGTGAATCATTACGCCGCCGACCAATTCACCGCCCCGCTGTAAGCCGTCGCCAGCACGATCAGGCCGAACACGATGCGATACCAGGCGAACACGGTGAAGTCGTGGCGGCTGATGTAACGCAACAATCCCCGTACCGCGATAAAGGCGCTGATGAACGACGCGACGGAGCCGACCAGGAAGATGCCGAGGTCGTTCGCGTGGAAGTCGTGCCGGTATTTCACGACTTCGTAAATCGTCGCGGCCGTCAGGGTGGGAATGGCGAGGAAGAACGAGAACTCGGTCGCCGCCTTGCGCGACAGCCCGAAGAACAAACCGCCGATGATGGTCGAGCCGGAACGCGACGTGCCGGGAATCAAAGCCAGCGCCTGCGCCAGCCCCATCTTCAGCGCGTCTTTCCAGTGCATGTCATCCACGCTTTGAATGTGTTCCGTGTGCTGCCGTTTCTCCGCCCACAAAATAATGAAGCCGCCGATGATGAAGGCGAGCGCGACGGGAACGGGCGCGAACAAGTGGGCCTTGATCGCTTTGCCGAACAACAGGCCCAGAATCGCCAGCGGCAGAAAGGCGATAAAAAGATTCACCACAAAGCGCTGCGCCGGTTCCTGTTTGTGCAGCAATCCAGCCGTGACCGCAGTCAGTTTGGCGCGATATTCCCAGCACACCGCAAGGATGGCGGCGAACTGGATGACAATCTCGAACACCTTGCCGCGCTCGTCGTTGAAATCCAGCAAATCCCCGACCAGAATCAAATGTCCGGTCGATGAAATGGGCAGGAATTCGGTCAGGCCTTCGACGATGCCGAGGATGGCAGCCTTGAGCAATAAAATAATATCCATGAGTAGTTTGTCACTCCCGCGCAGGCGGGAATCCAGTCGTTGGTAAAGTGGCAATCCGCAGATTCACCGCGCGCCGTTCCGTTTCGCTCATTGCCACCCATCGCGTGATTTCGTCCAAGGTGCGCAGGCAACTGCGGCAAATGTCGTCGCCCAGCACGGTGGTGCAATGACCAATACACGGGGAGTCGGGAGTAATCTCGGGCGGAATGAAAAAGTCGTGAGCAACCATGGCGCGATTATACCTGCCCGCAGAGCGCTGGTCGGCGGCAAGCAATTGCGCCACAATGCGCGCCATCGCCGAACCCGCATACAACGTATGAATCTGATTTCCAATCCGCTCCTGATCACGGCGTTGATGCTGGCCGTCTCCAATCTGTTCATGACCTTCGCCTGGTACGGCCACCTGAAGAATCTTTCGACCTCGCCCTGGTATGTCGCGGCGCTGGTGAGCTGGGGTATTGCGCTGTTCGAATATCTGATCCAGGTCCCGGCCAACCGCATCGGCTACACGCAATTGAGCCTCGGCCAACTCAAGATTTTGCAGGAAGTCATCACGCTGACCATCTTCGTCCCGTTCGCGGTCATCTACATGAACCAGCCGCTGAAGCTGGACTTTCTATGGGCGGGGCTGTGCCTGATGGGCGCGGTGTATTTCATTTTCAGAACGTAATGCATTCCCTCA
>CAZSIO010000308.1:0-1641 GCA_964606865.1 uncultured Sideroxydans sp. | reverse complement strand
ACCGCAACTCGACCGAGGTCATCAAGCCGCAGTATGTGATCGAGAAGTTGTATGAGGTGACGCACGGCGATGCGTTCATCACTTCCGACGTGGGACAGCACCAGATGTGGGCGGCGCAGTATTACAAGTTCAACCAGCCGCGCCGCTGGATCAATTCCGGTGGTCTCGGCACCATGGGCTTCGGCCTGCCGGCCGCGATGGGCGTGCAACTGGCGCACCCGGGCGCGCCCGTGGCCTGTATCACCGGCGAAGGCAGCATCCAGATGAACATCCAGGAGTTGTCCACCTGCAAACAATTTCACCTGCCGATCAAAATCATCTTGCTCAATAACGGCTACCTCGGCATGGTGCGCCAGTGGCAGGAGTTCTTCCACGGCAACCGCTACTCCGAATCGTATATGGACGCGCTGCCCGATTTCGTCAAACTGGCCGAGTCATATGGCCATGTGGGGGTGCGCGTGAATCGGCCGGCCGACGTGGAGGGCGCGCTGAAGGAAGCCTTCGCGCGCAAGGATGATCTGGTGTTCCTCGATTTTCACACCGACCCGACCGAGAACGTGTTCCCGATGGTGCCCGGCGGCAAGGGTTTGTCCGAAATCATCATGGCGGAGGATCTTTAACATGCGCCATATCATTTCCCTGCTGATGCAGAATGAAGCCGGCGCGCTGTCGCGGGTGGCCGGGCTGTTCTCGGCGCGCGGCTACAACATCGAATCGCTCACAGTCGCACCGACCGAGGATGAAACCCTGTCGCGCATGACCATCGTGACCAGTGGTTCGGATGCGGTGATCGAGCAGATCAACAAGCAGCTCAACAAGCTGGTGGATGTGGTGGCGGTGATGGATCTGACCGAGGGCGACCATATCGAGCGCGAGCTGATGCTGCTCAAGGTGCGGGCAGAGGGTGGCGATCGCGAAGAACTCAAGCGCATCACCGACATCTTCCGCGGCCGCATCATCGACGTGACGGACAAGACCTACACCATCGAATTGACCGGCGCCGGGCATAAGCTTGACCACTTCCTGCAGGCGATTGAGCACAAGCTGATCCTGGAGACGGTGCGTACCGGCGCATCCGGCATCGGACGCGGCGAACGGATTTTGAAACTCTAGGTGCATACAATCCAGGGCGATTTTTGCCTGACATGTCGGGTTGAAACCCGACCCACATTTTTTGATTTATTTTCGACGAGGCCAACATGAAAGTTTATTACGACAAAGACGCAGACCTGTCCCTGATCAAGGGCAAACAAGTAACCATCATCGGCTACGGCTCGCAAGGCCATGCCCATGCGCAGAATCTGCGCGATTCGGGCGTCAACGTGACGGTCGGTCTGCGCAAGAGCGGCGCATCCTGGAAGAAGGCGGAAGCTGCTGGCATCAAGGTGGCGGAAGTGGCCGATGCAGTGAAGAACGCCGACGTGGTGATGATGCTGTTGCCGGACGAGAACATCCCGGATGTGTATAACAAGGAAGTTGCGCCAAACATGAAAGCGGGAGCTGCCTTGGCGTTCGCTCACGGCTTCAACGTGCACTACAACCAGGTCATACCCCGCACCGATGTGGACGTCATCATGATCGCTCCAAAAGGCCCCGGCCACACCGTGCGTTCCGAATACCTGAAAGGCGGCGGCGTGCCCA
>CAZSIO010000307.1:0-1641 GCA_964606865.1 uncultured Sideroxydans sp. | reverse complement strand
CTAGCCAGCGCAGCCGCATTTGCCGGATTGCTGGTCAGGTGCAGGGTTTCCATGATGCTGTTGTAGTTGTCCAGCGACATGACTACCGCATCACCTTCGGCATCGCGTCGGCTGATGATGGTCACATCTGCGTCATTGACTACACCATCGAGGACAGACTTGAGGGCATTACGCGCATGGGAATAAGTCACGACTTTCATTACAACCTCACTTGTGCATTAAGTTGCACAAGTGTAGTGTTCTTTACACTTCAGTGCAACGCCTGGTTGACTCGCTCCAGATCGGCTTCCAGCAAGTTGCCCGCCGCCGCTTTCAGCCGCAGGTGGCTGACCAGATAGTTGTACTGGGCCTGGTACAGGTCGCGCCGCGTGGAAAACAATTGCTGCTGCGCATTGAGCACATCGAGGCTGGTGCGCACGCCGACTTCCTGTCCCAGCTTGCTCGCTTCGAGCAGGCTCTCGCTCGATTTCAACGCCTGCTGCAGTGCCTGTACCTGCGCGATGCCGCTGGCGACACCGAGATACGCCTGGCGCGCCTGCAATGCGACGTTGCGGCGCGCGCTCTCCAGATCCTGTTTCGCCTTCTCACGATTGGCCTCTGCCTCACGCCATTTCGACTGTATCGCGCCGCCCTGGAACAACGGCATGTTCAGCTGCACGCCAACAGAGGTGCTGCGCGTGTCGCCACACGTCGTGAAAGTGCACCCGGTATTCTTGGCGTAATTCCCAATCAGATCGACGGTCGGCAAGTGACCGCCGCGACTGCGCGCCACTTCCTGTTCGGCCAGTTGATACGCAGCCTCGGCGCTGACGACCTGCACATTGTTGCGCTGCGCGTCATCCACCCATTTCTGCACCTCGGCCGGCTCCGGCGCGACCGGGTTGAAGCCGGCCCCCAGCACGTTCAGTGCGGGAACCTCGGCGGCGTTGATGAGCTGCTGCAGGTCGCGCCGCTTCAATTCCAGCTCGTTCGCCGCCGCCAGTTCCTGCGCCAGAATCAGGTCATAGCGCGCCTGCGCTTCGTAAGTGTCGGTGATGGTGGCGGTGCCGACCTCGAAATTGCGTTTCGCCTGTTCCAGTTGTTGCGCGATCGCTGCCTTTTGTGCGGCGTTCAGCTGCACCGTGTCCTGCGCGATCAGCACGTCGAAATAAGCCTGTGCGCTGCGCAGGATCACGTCCTGCTGCGCGCCCCTGAATTGTGCATCGGCAATCGCGACCTGCAGTTCGGACTGGTTGTAGGCCGCCCAGTTCTGCTCGCGAAACAAGGGTTGCACCACGCTCACGCCGTAGCCGTGGTTGTTGTATCGGCTGGCGCCGTAGGGCGCGTTCACATCGTTGTAGGTGGTGTTGGCGTTGAGGTTGACGCTGGGCATCAGCAGCGCGCGCCCCTGGGTCAGTTTTTCCTGCCCCGCCTGTTGTGCGGCACGCGCGCCCGCGAACACCGCATCCTGTGTTTGCGCGGCACGGTAGATGTCGAGCAGGTCGGCGGCCTGCGCGCCAAGCGCCAGTCCTGACGCAAACATGAGTGAAGTGAGGCGGGCGAGCTTCATGGGGGACTCCAAATATTAGTAGTTTCTAATATTATAGTTTAGACAGGCGCCGCGCAAGCCGGACGCCGGAAAACAAGCGGTTAAAAAACGAA
>CAZSIO010000306.1:0-1654 GCA_964606865.1 uncultured Sideroxydans sp. | reverse complement strand
ACCACGCTCAACAATCGAAGAGCCATTCCGCTTGGGCGTTTCTGTCCGGTTTCCCACTTTTGAACTGTAGATTCGCTGGTGTTCAAATAGCGCGCAAATACAGGCTGACTTACGTGAGCTTGCTCGCGAATACGTTTGATGTCCTTGGCATTGAATTCCGGCGCCGCATCCAGACAAAGTGCGTCGTATTCACGCAGCGTTGTTTTGGTGATGGCGCCCGCACGGTGCAATCCGCTCGCCGCACTATGTATGGCTGCAAAGGCATCGCTCTTGGGTTTTGCTGTAGTAGTTTTAGTCGTCATGGCAGATCTCCAGTAATTCTTTGTCTTCCAACAGTGCGGCAATCTTCTCTTCTCCGGCACTCGCATAGTCATTCGCCAATTTCTTGAAGGCGGTCAATTCATTCGGCGTGATGTTCTCTCGGTCCTTCTTCGCAAAGAGGTAGGCATATATCCAATGCTTGCCTGCCTTGGCCAGAATGATTGATCGGTGCATATTGTCGTTCAGCCGTTTCTTGAACACTCCACCACCAAGATCATCGGCCTGGCCTTGAATGACTTGCCGTATGGCTCGACACAGATCCACATCGGGAATCTTTGCCTTGCGAGCTTCTTTGGCAAACCACGCCGTCTTGAATGCTCGAACTGCTATGGGTGACTTTTTGGTCATGGTGAATGGTAGCACTTGGTGCTACCTACCTCAACCCCTTCTTTTGACCACTTGGACAGCGGTCGCACTGGTGACCGCTGTCCATTGCCGATTGGTCAAACTTCAGTCTGTTCCGCCATCTCCAGTGCATCGTCTACTTCGATACCCAGATGGCGCACGGTGCTTTCAATCTTAGAGTGCCCAAGCAGCAACTGGACAGCCCTCAAGTTCTTCGTGCGCTTATAGATGAGCGTAGGTTTGGTTCGTCGCATGGTGTGCGTGCCATAACAGGTGGTGTCCAGACCGATATGTTCAACCCATCTATGCACGATTCGAGCATATTGCCGTGTAGACAGATGATGCGATTCTCCGATGCGGCTTCGAAATAGATAATTCTCCGGCTTCAAATTTGCAGCAGTTATCCACTTGAGCAACGCATCTCTGGTTTGCTCTGTAATTTCAAACTGCACCGGTCTTTGGGTCTTCTGTTGCATGACGGTTGATCACCCGCCATTGCATCCGCTATGCATTGAGTCTGTGCCCGAAACAAGCCAAAGGGGTGATCGGCGTGCAGGGCCAGGTGCGTGCCGAGCCAATGACGCTGATCAACGGCAGCGAGCGGCTACGGCTTGAGTTTGATTGCAGGGCGTGCGAGATGCACGTCATGGGCAGGATGAAAAAGCACATCCTGAAATCGGCACCACCGACCGTCGTGCCGATTACTTTTCATCCGCACCCCTGATCCGCTTCGGCTTGGCCGATCCGGTTGTCAGAAGTCCACGCGCACGACGTGCTCCCACATCCGGGTCAGTCCTTGTTGCTTGAAGCGGGGATTCTCGTCGAGCACATCGCGTGATTCCAGCACCTTGATATCGGCCACACTCCCGTACAGTGCGCGCACCTCGTCGAGCGTGACGGCAAACGGCGGGCCGCTGCGTTCGTGCTGCGGATAGTCCATCACCACCAGCAGCATCGGCGTTCCCGGCGGCACGATGCGCGCCATCTG
>CAZSIO010000305.1:0-1656 GCA_964606865.1 uncultured Sideroxydans sp. | reverse complement strand
AGGTGTTGCCTGATCGGGCAATTGTGGCGTTCAAGGATGAGGCTGAATGGACGCTTATCGATGATAGCTTTGGATTCTGTTTTTCTTTATATCCAAATGACCTACTGCAAGTAACCTTGAAGCAAGAAAAATGGATTGGCTACTACGCGGGCTGTGACCGCTCCACTGGGAATGTCAATCTTTGGGCGCATGATCGAAGTCTGGTTGTCGGAAAAGACGGATTGATACGCACAGGAGTTAAAACCGCGTTGAGTATCGAAAAATTCAATGTGGATGCTCTAGGCAACCGCTACCCCGCCCCACCGGAGAAACGTCGTGACTTGGCGTAGCGTCGTCATCTCGCACCCCGCCAAGCTCAAGCGCGACCATTATTCACTGGCCATCGAGCAGGAACAAACGGCATTCGTGCCGCTCGAGGATATTGCGGTGATCGTGCTGAATCACCGCGAAATCACCCTCACCCACCCGGTGCTGTCGGCTTGTGGCGAATATGGCATCAGCCTGTTCGCCACGGGTGACACACATCATCCCAGCGGGGTGTTCCTACCCTTCTTGCCACACTCACGCGCCACCCGGTGGATGCGTTTGCAACTTGATTTACCGCGTCCGGTCGCCAAGCAGACTTGGGCCGGCATTGTGCGCAGGAAGATTGCCAACCAGGCCGCCGTGTTGCGCATGGCCGGACGCGAGGGGACGGAGAGGCTGGATTCCTACGCGGGGCGTGTGCGTTCCGGCGATGCGGGCAATCTTGAAGGCCAAGCCGCTTTTTTCTATTTCACGCAACTGTTTGGCAAGGATTTCCGCCGCGATCAGGCGCGCTTCATTAATGCCGCGCTGGATTACGGCTATGCGATCTTGCGCGGCACGATTGCGCGCGGACTGGTGGCGCATGGGCTGCTGCCCGCCCTCGGCCTGTTCCACGCCAGCGAACAAAACGCCTTCAACCTTGCGGATGACGTGATCGAACCCTTCCGCCCACTGGTGGATTTGTTCGTCCACAAAAAGATGCCGTGGGCAGACGATGAATTGCACCCCGAGGACAAAGTGGCATTGGTAGGGCTGCTCAATGTGGATGTAGCCATGCCGCGCGGCACGATGTCGGTGCTTGCCGCCATCGAACAGATGATAGAAAGCATCGCCCGCATTTACGATGGCGGTAGCGAAGCTCTGCTCGAAACGCCGATCATCATCGGGCTGGAGCAACACCGGCTGGCGTGTTAAGCCATGAGCATCGAGACGAGACGATTTATGCGCCTGCTCGTTTTCTTTGATCTTCCCGTCGTCACCAAAGCCGAGCGCCGCGCCTATACCCTGTTCCGCCGTTTTCTCATCAACGACGGTTACGACATGATCCAATTCTCCGTCTATGGTCGCATCCTGAACGGAAATGACGCGCTGGAGAAACACTATAAACGCTTGGTGGACAATCTGCCGCCGGAAGGTTCGGTACGCTGCCTGAGCGTAACGGAGAAGCAATTTGCCAGCATGAAACTGCTGGTCGGACTTCCGCTTTTTCAGGAAAAAGCTGTCAAGACCAACCAACTGCTCCTGTTTTGAACCATTTTTTTCAAACGGAACGCCCGTCCAGCCAAAGCTGGGCGGGCGTTTGCTTGAGGTCTATCGTAGCTCATCCGGGGTGAGAGAGGGAGCTACAAC
>CAZSIO010000304.1:0-1660 GCA_964606865.1 uncultured Sideroxydans sp. | reverse complement strand
ACGACGCGCGCTGCAAAGAGTGTTCGCTGATCGACATCTGCCAGCCGCAGGCGATAGCCCCCAGTTCTGCGCATAAACTCATTGAACAACACCTTTTTGAGCCGGAGGACTGATGGCGCGTCAGATACTCAACACTCTCTACGTGATGACGCCTCACTCCTATCTGCATCTGGAGAACGACACACTGCGAGTGGACGTGGAACGCGAGAAGAAACTGCAGGTGCCGCTGCACCATCTGGGCAGCGTGGTTTGCCTGGGCAACATCATGCTCTCCCCCGCCCTGATGCATCGCTGCGCGGACGACGGTATCAGCCTCGTATTACTCGACGGCAACGGACGATTCAAGGCGCGACTGGAAGGCGCGGTTTCCGGCAACATCCTGCTGCGGCAAGCGCAACATCGTCAGGCAAGCGATGCCGCTTTCGCACTGAATGTATCCCGCGCCATGATCGCCGGAAAATTGCGCAATGCGCGGCAAGTGCTGCTGCGCGGCGCACGCGAAGCATCCGATGAAACCGATGCCAAGACGCTTACCGCAGCAGCCACAGCCCTTCGCGCTTCCGTGCGCAACCTGCCGCAGGCCGCCGATCTCGACGGCGTGCGCGGCATCGAAGGCGATGCGGCAAAAGTGTATTTCTCTGCGATGAACGGCATCGTTCGGCGCGATGCGCGCAGCACCTTCGCCATGAATGGCCGCACGCGACGTCCGCCACGCGACCGCATCAACGCCTTGCTCTCGTTTCTTTATTCAATGCTGATGAACGATTGCCGCTCCGCCTTGGAAGCCGTCGGCCTCGATCCACAACTCGGATTCCTCCACGCCGTGCGCCCCGGACGCGCCGCGCTGGCGCTGGACTTGATAGAAGAATTCCGCGCCGTCATGGCCGACCGATTGGTGCTCACCCTCATCAATCGCGGACAGATCGGCGCGAACGATTTTGTAGAACGTGAAGGCGGTGCAGTCTTGCTCGAAGGCGACGCCAGACGTGCTGTCGTGGTCGCCTATCAAGAACGCAAACAGGAGGAAATCACCCATCCCCTGCTGGAAACCAAAATGCCCATCGGCCTCTTACCGCAAATTCAGGCGCGCCTGCTTGCCCGCCACATACGCGGCGAAACCGAAACCTACCTTCCTTTCCTGGCGCGCTGACATGCTCATCATCGTCGCCTACGATGTATCCACCGAAACCAAAGAAGGCCGCCGCCGCTTGCGCCGAGTAGCAAAAGTTTGCGAAAGCATAGGTCAACGCGTGCAGAATTCCGTATTCGAATGCCGTGTCAACCAAATGCAATACGAAGAACTCGAACACAACCTGCTCGCCGAAATCAACGTCAATGAAGACAACTTGCGCCTATACCGCCTCACCGAACCGGTAGAATTGCACATCAAAGAACACGGTCACTTCCGCGCCGTGGATTTCGAAGGGCCACTGGTAATATGACTGGGTGCGAACCCCAAGCGATGCCCCAAACCCGGCCGGTTCGCGCATCGCGTAACACATTGAGCAAAGTAGATTTATTGCTCAGCAACAAGAATTGTGCGGGCTTCGGGAAAGCAATTTTTTTGGAGTTCGCGCAAAGTCCGCTTTTAAACGTTGCAATTCATGGCGTTGAATGCGAACTGTAGCGCCCGCGCCTCGGCGCGGGCGAGGATTGAAAC
>CAZSIO010000303.1:0-1668 GCA_964606865.1 uncultured Sideroxydans sp. | reverse complement strand
CAAGTACAAAACATCGAATAGGAGAACACTATGTCCGGCAGTCTTTTCGTCATCAGCGCGCCCTCGGGCGCCGGCAAGACCAGCTTGGTGCACGCTCTGCTGCAGAACAATCCGCAGATCGATCTGTCGGTGTCCTACACCACCCGATCACCGCGCGCGGGTGAAATCGACGGCAAGGACTATCACTTTGTCAGCCGTGAACGTTTTCTGGAAATGTCTGCACGCGGGGAATTCCTTGAAAGTGCCGAGGTGTATGGCAATCTTTACGGCACCTCCCGCGTCTGGATTGAACGGGAAAATGCGCGCGACCGCGATATCCTGCTGGAGATCGACTGGCAGGGCGCCGCCCAGGTGCGCCGACTATTCCCGGAATGTGTGTGTATTTTCGTATTACCCCCGTCGCTGGAAACGCTGGCGCTCCGCTTGCAGGGGCGCGGCAAGGACAGCGCAGAGGTGATCGCCACACGACTGGCAGCCGCGCGCGAGGATGTATCCCATCTGTCTGAATTCGATTATGTTATTATCAATGCCGACCTTGATGAGGCGGTGCGGGAATTGGGCTCCATCGTCCTGGCCGCGCGTTTGCGTCGTTCAAAACAGCTCGTTCGCCAGCGTCATCTCATCAATCAATTCCAGACTCCGGAGAAATAATCATGGCACGCATCACTGTAGAAGATTGCATGGTAAACATTCCCAACCGTTTCGAGCTGACCCTGGCGGCCGCCTATCGCGCGCGCCAGTTGGCCAACGGCGCCAGCCATCTGGTCGAAATCAGCAAGGACAAACCCACCGTCGTCGCCTTGCGCGAGATCAGCGAGGGCAAAGTCGGCGTGGAAATCCTCAATCGCGGCATGGCCTGAACTGCAGTGCCGCCCGAACGGATGCGGGTTCGCGGAGTTTAGTTTATGTCGCAAGCCGATGCTGAACTGCTCCTGCAAGAAGTATCCGCCTATCTCAAACCGGAAGATGTGGCACAGGTCAAGGCGGCGCTTGAATTCAGCCGCACCGCTCACTCCGGCCAGTTGCGCCAGTCGGGTGCCCCCTACGTAACCCATCCCATTTCAGTCGCGCGCATCCTGACGCCGCTGCATCTGGATGTGCATGCCATCATCGCCGCTTTGTTGCACGATGTCGTAGAAGACACACCGGTCACGCTCGATCAAATCGCGGCGCCCTTTGGCTCCACCGTTGCCGAACTGGTCGAAGGTTTGAGCAAGATCGACAAGCTGAAATTTGAAACCAAGGAAGACGCGCAGGCCGAGAATTTCCGCAAAATGCTGCTGGCCATGGCACGCGACGTTCGCGTCATCCTCATCAAGCTTGCCGATCGGCTGCACAATGTACGCACGCTGGATTCGGTCTCGACATTCAAGAGCGCCCGCATCGCACGCGAAACGATGGATATCTACGCTCCCATCGCCAATCGTCTTGGCTTGAACAGCATTTATCAGGAACTGCAAGACCTTAGCTTCAAGTATTTGCACCCCAATCGCTACAGCGTGCTGTCCAAGGCCATCATGGTTGCACGCGGCAACCGGCGCGAGGTCGTGAGCAAGATTCTGGAAGCCATCAGCAAACGACTGGCGTTTCAGCACATCAAGGCTGAAGTCAAGGGGCGCGAGAAACATCTGTACGGCATCTATCAGAAGATGCAGGCAAAATCACTGG
>CAZSIO010000302.1:0-1671 GCA_964606865.1 uncultured Sideroxydans sp. | reverse complement strand
TTGACGATCTTGTAGTTTGGTTGTCATCCAATACGTTGATGAGCCGCATGGTCAGTGCCGGCAAACTTCCCTAAGCCCAGCGCCAGCCCGTTCCCTGCGCAGTATCTTCCAGTCCGATCCCTGCCTCCAGCAGTGCCTTGCGAATGCGGGTTGGCTGCGTCGAAATTTTGGCTTTCTTGGCGGCGATGAGAGTCCGGACTGGTGCCCGGTTATAGCCAACCCGCGGACTGTGTGTTAGATTCTGCCCAGACTGGTCAGAATCCAGCGCCAGAAATTAAGAGGGTCATCATGCACAGTGAATGGCAATTGCAAGAGGCGAAGAGCAACTTTAGCCAGCTTATCAAGCGGGCGGCGAGCGGCGATGCCCAAACGGTCACTGTCCACGGCAAGCCGACAGCGGTAGTGGTTTCAGTGGCGGAATATGCCCGGCTTACCCGCCACCGCACCAAGCTTTCCAGCGCGCTGCTGCGCCCCGATCTCGCAGTTGAAGACCTGGACATTTCCCGCAGTCGCGACACCGGACGCAACATCGAGTTATGAGCTGGCTGCTGGATACCTGCGCGCTTTCCGAATACGCCAGGAAAGCGCCTGCACCGAAAGTGATCGCCTGGCTGGACGAACAGGACGAAGCCAGCCTGTTCATCAGCGTCATCACCTTGGGAGAAATCGAAAAAGGCATTCTCAAACTGCGTGCGAGCGACCCGCGCCGCAGCCAGAAACTCACCGCATGGCTGGGCAAAGTGGAACAACGTTTCACGGGGCGCATCCTGCCGCTTGATGCAGCTGCCCTTCACGTCTGGGCGCAAATCACCGCACAGTCGGAATCATTCGGCCAGCCTCTGCCGGTGATGGATGGTCTGCTCATGGCCACCGCACAATGCCACGGCCTCACCGTAGTCACCCGCAACGTGCAGGATTTCGCGTTATACCCTCAGGTATTCAATCCCTGGGCGCTATAAATGCCGGGGGAAAAGTTGGCAGTGAATCCCGCATCGTTTCATGATTCTTGGCAGCACCTTATTACCTGAGCCAAGTTGTGCTTTGTGGCGTTACTGTAGGAGCCCGATTCATCGGGCGATTTGAAATTGTCGCGCAATGAATTGCGCTCCTACAACTACGCGCGCCTCCAGGTCGTGCCTTGGGCTGAATCTTCCAGCACGATCCCTGCTTCCAGCAGTTCCTTGCGGATGCGGTCGGCTTCGGCGAAGTTCTTTGCTTTCTTGGCAGCGATGCGTGCTGCGATCTGCGCGTTGATCGCAGCATCGTTCAACCCGCCGGCCGTCGTGCTTCCTTGCAGGAATTCCTGGGCATCCCTTTGCAGCAGACCGAGCACGCCGCCCAGCGCCTTGAGTTGTGCGGCGGCTTCCGGCGATTGGGCGCGGTTTACTTCGTTGGCGAGATCGAACAGCACGGCGGCGGCCTCGGGGGTGTTGAAGTCGTCGTCCATCGCGGCTTTGAAGCGGGCAGTGTGGGGAGAGTTCCAGTCAAGGTTTCCCTCATCTCCGGCCCTTCTCCCCGAGGGAGAAGGGAGTTGATTTCCCTCTCCACCCGGGAGAGGGACTGAGGGTGAGGGAACGCTCCGCAGCGCCGTATAAAGCCGCGTCAGCGCGCTCTTTGCGTCGTCCAGATGCTGGTCGGAATAGTTCAGCGGGCTGCGGTAATGCGCGCGCA
>CAZSIO010000301.1:0-1671 GCA_964606865.1 uncultured Sideroxydans sp. | reverse complement strand
TGTGGGTCGGACTTCAGTCCGACGCTGCATGAGGAAATCTGAGACTTTGTCGGACTGAAGTCCGACCTGCATAAACCGCGCTTCCGCTGGCAGACAATTAACCGCTGCCGAGGGTGCGTCCGCTGCCGACCAGGCTGGGCTGGCCGTTCGGGCCGTACAGGCCGGCAGCTTGTTGCGAGGCGCCGATGAGCGCGTGCAGCGCTTGCCGGTTGTAGCGCAGCCTGACCTGGATCAGCTCGCCGTTAAGCCGGTTCAATTGGCTGGCGTGCGCGGCGAGGCGCAGGAGGTCATGCCAGGCACCGATTGCGCCCGGTGCATTTTTTTTCAGCCAGGGTTCGATGGCGGACGGCTCGGCGGGGAATTGTTGCCGGCGCTGGCCGGCGCTGGCGGATAGCGTTTCTGCCGCGTGTGTTTTTTCGCCGGCCAGTTCGAGCAAGGGATCGGTGGCGGGCGCAAGCAGAATCTGCTGCTCCCGTTCGAGCAGAGCGATGAAGGCGCGCAGGGCATCGCGCTCGGCTTCGATGGATTGCAGGATCGAGGTGGCAGAAAGGCTCAACGCGCGCTCGCGGTGATGAGGTCTTGCACGGTGTCGATCAGGCGGTCGGCGACCACTTCGGCATTGACCTGGAAGCGTCCTTCGCTGATCGCCTGTTTGATCTCTGACACCTTCTGGCTATCCACCACCGATGCGCTGGCGATGCTGCTTTCCAGCTCGCGCAACTGTGCGCCGGTCGCGCCCAGTTGGACGCTGGTGCTGTCCGCCGCCGGGGCGGTGCTGCCGGGCTGGCCGCCGGATTTGGCCGCCGGACTGCGCGCGGTCGATTCGCCTGCGCTGTTGGCGGGTAAGGGTTTGCCGGTTTGGTTGATCTTCATGCTGTTCTCCATCTCATGGGTTGTGGCTACTGTATCGGCCTGTCTGGCGAAAACTTTAGCAGACTTGTCGATCCGCCGCCTCAATTCGTGCGCCGCATCCGTCCGCCGGCGATTCAGCGCAGCAGCTCGGCGCTTCCACTTCCTGTTGCGCGCGCCGTGATGACTCGTCCCGAAGCCAGCCGAATGCGCACTGCCGCGCCCGCGCCGGCATCGCTCATCGCGAGCCCTTCGCTGCTCACGAGATAGCCCGCGCCGGGCAGTGCCAAAGTAACGGTCTGTCCCTGCCGGATCACATGCGGCGCTTGCAGCATGTCGGTGCGCAATACCTGCCCCGCACCGAGGGCGTATTTTACGATCTGGCCGATCGCTTGCCGGGGTGAGATGAGCAGGTTGGGGCGGTCCATTTCACCGCGTTGCAAAGTGAAATCCGCCGCGCTCACGGTGCTGCCCTGTGCCAGCGGCTTGTTGGTGACCAGCAGATCGAGCGTCACGCTTATTTTCGCCGGAACCAGAATGCTCCATCCCTTTGCCGCCTCGCAGCGCACCCCGATGCTGGTGTTGCCTTGCAGTTTTGCGCCTGCGGGCAAATACGCATTCAGCGCAGCGCAGGCATCCAGCGCCAGTCGCGGGTCGATGCTGCTCATCTGGATGCTGACCTCGCCCGGCAGCGTGCGGGTTTGCTCCAGGGCATAAGCGTAAGCCACCGCGCGAATCGCGGCATGATCCTGGCGCGGCGCGGCCGTGACCGGACCGCTCCAGAGAGATAACGACAAGATCAGGCAAGCCGTGCGTTTCATG
>CAZSIO010000300.1:0-1679 GCA_964606865.1 uncultured Sideroxydans sp. | reverse complement strand
TTTGCCGCCCGCTGCTTTATCATCCGGGCCATCTGCCTCCAGGAGCGCCCGGGATCATGTTCAATCTGTTCGGCGAAAAACCGGATCATCCCCTGTATGACCTCGACGAGGCACAGCGTCTGCTGGGCGAACTGCCGGATAACGAACCGCACAAAGCGCTGGAAGAGATCACGTTCTGGCTGGAATCGATCAGGGATGCTGCCGGCTTCACCCCCGATCTGCGCACTGCCACCATCATGTTGCTGGATGAGGCCGGGCAACCCCGCCAGACAGAATTGCTGCAACGCTATCTGGAAGCGCCGCACCTGCGCGATTTTCAGGGCCTGCATCTATGGCAAGGCGTGCATGCTTTTGCGCAAGCCTTATCCGCCGCCTATCACGCAAGCATCACCGAATATCAGCACACGGAGAAAAAGCCGCACGACCTCGTGGCGCGCATGCCGCTGGTGTGCGTGCGCCAATTGCAGGCCGTGTCCGCGCAAATGAAGCTGGAACTGATGCGCTATATCGCAGTCGATCCCGCCGCATGGGAAATGCTGTGCACAGGCTACGCCTTCGCCGAGTCCGAACAATGCAGCGCAAGCATGGTGCTGGCCTACCCCGGCCACGTCATCCACACCAACCCGCAACGCGAATTGCTGCATGCGCTGGTGCTGTACATCTCCTCCCCCGACACACTGGCCGCCGACCAGATCGAAGTGAGTTTCCGCATCGCCGGACGCCTGACCAGCTTCTTTGACCTCGGCACCGCAGCCGATGGCAACTGCCCCTACCAGTTCGATCTGGCGGCGCACGCACCGCCGCACCGCACAGAAAAAGACCGGCCATTGACCCCCAGTGTGCGGTTCTTCGGCGCGGCAAGAGCACTGCCCGCACTACAGAAAATTATCGATCAGAACGAGAACGACCCGATCTGGCAGGAGCGGCGTTTCGGCAGCGAATTCACGCCCGCCGGAAAACTCACCGTACTCAAACACCTGATGACCTATTGGGCAGCGGAACCGCCGCAGCGGCACATGGCGCGCCGCGACATCAACGCCACCATCGAAGTCACGCACAGCTTCCGCGTCATCAGCCAGTTGGTGACCCATATCGACGCCGGGCATGCCGCCGAACAGGATGCGGATGCCGCGAAAAAACGCGCCGCGATCGACCTCGTCGCTGCCGACGACATCGATTACAGCACCGAAGTCTGGAACATCGCGAACATGAGCGCCGCCGGCTTCGGCGCGACCCTCAGCGGCAGCCAGGGCACCTGGATCAAGATCGGCGACCTGTGCGCGCTCAAACCGCAGAACGGGGAATTGTGGTGGGTCGGCATGATCCGGCGCCTGCACACCGATGCCGATAAAAAAGTCTGCGTCGGCATCGAACTGCTGGCAAAAAGGCCGGCGTCCGTCTGGCTGCGCGTGCTGGGCAAAGGTGCTGACCGGATATCCAACTGGGAGACCAGTTCCGGCTCATTCTCCTACGACTATCTGCCGGTCATCCTCCTGCCCGACGAACACAACGCCTACCTGCACGCCACCCTGCTGATGGAATCGGGGCGCTTCGTGGCGGATGCGATTTACCAGATGATGATGGGCGAAAAGAGTCGGGAGCTCAAATTCACCAAACTGCTCGCCGAGGGGGAAGACTTTGAGCAGGTCGCATTCGAGTGGATGTAAGCGGCCAGGAAA
>CAZSIO010000299.1:0-1689 GCA_964606865.1 uncultured Sideroxydans sp. | reverse complement strand
CGCTCCGGCGGAAATACCTCGTGCAAATCGGTCTGCTCAAACTGCTTGCGCGTGATGTTGCTGAAAACCACGCCGTGCCCGAAGGAAAACACCGGCTTGCCCTTGAAGCTCCCGGCATCAACGACCAGCAGCGGATCGCGCTGCAAGGTGTTCACCACGTTGAACATGTAGCTGCGCACCTGCTCGAAAGGGTTGGCAGTCGACACATTGCCGCGATCCGTAATCAGCTCGACCTGCTTGCTGTTTGCATTGGCTATCGTATCCAGCCGCCAGTCTTTCACCTCCAGCACCACAATGCCCTGCTGCGGATGCAACGTCACAAAATCAGGATGCCTGCCGAAAGGCCCGACCGGAATGTTGTGCCACACCCAGGCGTTGTCTTCGAGGCAATCCTTCAGCCGTTCGGCGAGACGCAACTCGCCGCGCGCATCAAAGCGGGCGGCGCCGAGGGAGGGGATCAGGGTGGCCATGGGATGGGGTTAACGTGATAGAGATTTACGATTCATGCGGCACTGATTGTGCAATCTGCCGAAACCTTTCAGCCAATAACCGTACACGCTCGGCATGCGATTCATCTGGGAAAATCATCCCATGGATGGCATCCATGAATTTTGGCATTGCCAGCAGTGCCTTGCACCTGTCCGCCAGATAGCGCTGCAATTCCACCGGGCTTGCGGCGATTTCCTCAATGATCTCCGGCCTGCCATCGAGCACATTCACAATATCTTCCAGATCGTGGCTGCCCAGCAAATCGGCTTGCCCGATCCGCAAACGCCTCCAGTTTTGTCGCCACAAACACTGGTGCGGCGATCAGGCGTATCGTCGTTCCGCTCGGCAGCGGAACAAATTGCGCCGATTCCATTGCCAACGAATACCAGCGATTGGCAAAACCCAGAATGCGGGTATCCGAGGGCATCAAGTCCACTTCCAGATTGCCGAGGCGCCAGCGACAGATCGGCGCTTCTTTCGATACACCGCGCTTGAAACCCAGCTCGACAAACGCCTCCTCCAGCTTGTGATAGTCAGGCAATGCAGCGACCTGCGCCACCAGATCCACATCGTAAGTCACCCGCGAAGGTGCGGCAGCCGCATCGGTCAGCAACAAATCCACCGCACAGCCACCCACAAACACCAGTTGCTCGCGCAACCCTCCGAGCGCCCGCGCGATCAACTCCACCTTGGACAGATTCGGATATTGCGGCTTCACTGAAAAAACTCATCCAGCAATTTTTGCGCGGCGTTGCGTTCGCGCGCCTGCCCGCTGCGCAGCGCATCAAACAGGGCCAGAATGGCATACAACTTTTCATCCTTGAGCGCCGCCGCCGGAACCGAAGGATACAAAGGCGCCAGGCTCACACCTCGCGCCGCCCCCTTGGGATGCGGCCAGACCGGCACGGGATCGGAAGATGGTGCAATCAAGGCATTCAAGGGTGCCGCCGCATATCCGGTCGGCACCCCGCGCGCCAGCGAACCCCAGATCGGAGGAAAGACATACTTCGCGCCATACAACAGGAATTCGCGCAATTGCGTCTTCAGCACCACCGGGCGGCGATCCTGAAACATCGCCAACTGCGCCGCCGCAGCACGCTTCAATGCCCCATGCACCGCCGACACCGCCAACCCCGTCTGCTCCGCCAACTCCGGATAACCGACACTCCCGCCGCCACGGCTCAACAAGGCCAGCAAGAC
>CAZSIO010000298.1:0-1691 GCA_964606865.1 uncultured Sideroxydans sp. | reverse complement strand
CCCATCTTCACTGTCTTCCAGTCGTTGCCTTCATGGCAACGCTCGCAACGGTCGCCAAAATTGCCGTTGTGCACGTCGTCGCGCGCATGGCAACTGCCGCAGACGGTCGATGTAAGCACTTTGCCGGACATCGGTTTGCTGTGGCAGGCGTAGCACTTGTTGGCGGTCTTCTTGTGCGGTCCGACCAGTTTGAAATCGGTCTTGTTGTGATCGAAGTCCCACGCCCCCCAGGCGCGGGTGGAATGGCAGACTTGGCATTCGGTGCCGAATCGGCGCTTGTGCACTTTCGCATCGTCTTTTTCATGGCATGACCAGCAGTCCGACTTGGCGTCCTTGAAGGTCGGCGCCAGGTGGCATTTCTTGCAGGCGACAATGCCATGCTTGCCCAGCAGCGGGAAGGTGGACATGCGGTTGTGATTGAACTTGTCCGCTTTGGTCCACGCTTCCTCGACGTGGCAGGTCTCGCACTTCTTGCCTTCTTGGCCCTTGTGAGACTTGTCATCATCCTTCTGGTGGCAGCTCACGCAGTCCTGCTTCAACTTGTCCTTGTACAGGTCGCCCTTGTGGCAGTCGGTGCATTTGGTTTTCTTGTGTTTTCCCAGCAGCGGGTATTTGGTCTCTTTGTCATGATCGAACTTGATCTTCTTCCAATCGTCCTCGACGTGGCAGCTCTCGCACTTGACGCCGAAGTTACCCTTGTGCGCCTTGTCGTCGTCCTTCTTGTGGCAGGCGATACAGGTCATCTGCAGCTTGTCCTTGTACAGGTCACCCTTGTGGCAGGCTGCACATTTCAACGGCGGCGACTGGTGCTTGCCGAGCAGCGGAAATTTGGTCTGTTTGGCGTGATCGAATTTGATCTCCTTCCAGTCCTTCTCGACGTGGCAGGTTTCGCATTTCGGTCCGAACCGGCCCTTGTGCGCCTTGTCGTCGTCCTTCTTGTGGCAGGTCGCGCACACGGTCGGCGTGCCCTTGTATTTCTTGTCGATATGGCACTTGTCGCACTTCACTTCTTCGTGCTTGCCGAGCAGGGGGAATTTGGTCTTGTCGTGGTCGAACTTGGTGGTCTTCCAGTCCTTTTCACTGTGGCAAGTTTCGCACTTCGGCCCGAGCTTGCCGTTGTGCGCCTTGGCATCGTCCTTTTTGTGGCAGGAGACGCAGGTCATCTGCAGCTTGTCCTTGTACAGGTCGCCCTTGTGGCAGGCCACGCACTTCAATGGCGGCGACTGGTGCTTGCCGAGCAACGGGAATTTGGTGTTCCTGGTGTGATCAAACAGGATTTCTTTCCAACCCTTGTCCAGGTGGCAGGTTTCGCACTTCTTGCCGAAGTTGCCCTTGTGCGCCTTGTCGTCGTCTTTCTGGTGGCAGGAGACACAGACCTTGGGCGCATCGCGGAATTTGCTGCCGGGCTTGTGGCAACTGTCGCACTTGATCTTGTCGCCTACGACATGTTTGCCCTTGAGCTCGAAATCGGTCAGCTTGTGATCGAACTTGTCATGGTCGAATGCGGCCGCCTTGAAATCGCGCCCTTTATGTTCGCCGTGGCATTCCTTGCATTCTTTCTCAAGATCAATGTGACCGTGGTGGCCCGCTTTCTCGGCCACGTCCTTGCCAATGTCCTTGTGGCAATCCATGCACAGACGGTTCTGCGCCTTCTTGTCGAATTTCTTGTGGCACAGCTCGCAGTTCGCTTC
>CAZSIO010000297.1:0-1693 GCA_964606865.1 uncultured Sideroxydans sp. | reverse complement strand
TTGAATGCTTGCGCAAACTCTCCACGCACAGCTTCAGGTGCGCGAGATTGTTCCAACTGGGAATGACGATGCTAATCACTTCACCGGCCCCAGAACGCGCCAGATTCCGTTCATCAGTCTGATAAACGGATAGACAACCTCGTCCGAACTGCCCCAGCAATTCTGCCCGGGCACATGCTCAAAAAAATCGATGGCTGAAATCATTTGTTTTATCTTGATAGAGCCTCATTGTCCTGAGCTTCCTCACAGACACTGTTGCAAGCCGCCAAAAGTACAGCGACGGTGAAGGCATAGAAGGCTGCGGCCATTGTCAGGTTCAGGAATTCCACGGTGAGTCCGAAAACCCCTATGCCTCCCACGAACGTAATGCCCAGTATGCCAGTTCTTCGAATTTCTCTAGTGGCAGATTGGCTAGCCTTCCAGAACAGCTTCAGAGGCACCAGATACAAGGCCAGAATGGCCGCCAGCCCAAACACCCCCATCCCCGCCGTCTTGGACAGCACGTCATTGTGGACCTCTCCACGCCCCAGGTTTGCCGCCTCAGGCGTCAGCTTGCCAGCCTCCGTCATCGGCTGCATCTCCCTCGCAAATCCGGCCGGCCCCACACCTACTACGGGATGCCGACTGAAGATATCGATAGCAGCGCTATACAACTGCCAGCGTATCCCGGTCGAGGTGTCCCGGTTACCGTTCTGATAGTGCTGAATGTCATTCTCCAGTTCGTTCACTCTCTGGCTGATAGTGCCATTGAATGCGTATAAGACTGCCATGCTTGCAATAGCCATAGCAACTACGCCAGCCATCATCCTGAAAGGTATCCGGTGCCTGTAGAAATACAGGAAGATTATGAAAAACACAGGGATCGCCAGCCAGCCACCCCGTGACCCGGAGGCGAAGGAAGCCGCGACGCCCGCCATAAATCCCACTATCTTTAGTACCCGCAGCATGGCACGATCGCGCCCAAACCAATCCAGGCTGAACAGCGACATCACCCCGAGGACCAGCTCCATATCACCAAAATGAATCAGATCCAGCGTGCTGATGCCGGACCTCCCCCATATCTCATCGGTTAACAGGAAGCCGGCAATGGCAGCGACCGGAAAAGCGAACTGAAGTGAACGGAACACTTGCGACCCGATACGTGACAACCAGAGGAATATCGGAATAGCGAGCCAATTACGAGAAGCGGCATCATATGACCTTCCGGAATAGTTCTGCCAATAGCTCTCGCTGATGAATATTGCGATCGTCAGACCAAACATGGCCCATACATAAAGGTGGATGTCACGTCTTCCGAACAGTCCGCCCTCCTGCCGCCTTCCAAACGGCCAGGCAAGCAATGCCACAAGCAGGGCCAGAATAAATACCCCGTTCATTCCTCCGCGCACTGTCAGCATCAACAAGGGATAAACCAGAAGAAGCAATGCGGCGAGGTTCGCCATTGATGATGCAAACATCGTTCGTCCCTTCATCTCAAAAACTGCAAAGTACGTTCATAGACTGCAACAAATTCCTGGGCTACGACATCCCACCCCCTGACGAAGCCCCGCGCAGGCTCGCTGCGCCCAAGTTGGGCCTCGACCGCATCCACCCATTCCCGCACGGGCGCAACCAGCCGGACGACTTTGCCATGCCGGTCGCTCACCTGCGCCGCCGCCCCGCAGGCATCCGACACCACCACCGGCACGCGTGC
>CAZSIO010000296.1:0-1699 GCA_964606865.1 uncultured Sideroxydans sp. | reverse complement strand
TCACGCCCGCGCAAACAAAACGCCGCCCGGATGGGCGGCGCGCGATTGCCTGCAGTACACGCGTCAGGGGGCGTCGAACGCCATCGGCACGTCCCATCCACCGTTGCGCCCATCCTCGAAGAGTTGACGCACACGCATGAAATAACGACCCGGTTGCGGGCGCGCCATATCGATCCAGTTATCGGCGGTCTGCGTATCCAGCATGACGCGGGCGAAGCTCTGATCGACCGCAACCTGCACCTGATAGCGCAGGTTCTCGCGCCGCCCCACCCAGATCAGTTGCAGTTTGTCGCCACTGATATAGACCTTGGTCATCACGAACTTGCGCGGCGGTACCGCCAGCTCGAAATCAACCTTGCCCTCTTTGCCTTGCAAACCCTGCGCATCCACCGCACGCAACTTGAGCCAGTAGTGCCCGTTGGGCAACTCGCGCAAGCGAATAAGCCTGCCCTCGCTGCGCACCGACACCAGATGATCGGCAAACGATGCATCGCGCGCCAGTTCGCCGACATACCCTTGCGCCCCAGCCAGTTCAGGCATTGTCCACTCGACGTAAGGTGTATCGAAGACCTGCGGCAAAGCAGGATAGGTTGGCGCAGGCAGCAACGGAATCACCTGTGCCGGCTTGACCCCATCCGCCACCGAGCCTTCGCCACCGGCCAGCGCGAGCACCTGCGGCGTCTTCGCCGCCTCGAACGCGACGTGCCCATCCTCGATTTCGGCGTAGGTATTCATGCCCTCCTGCCGCATCCGAAAATGCGTGCCGCGCACGCCCAGTGTGGCATTGCGCGCATTGACCGCCATGTCGGCCATGCCTGTCGCGCGCTTTACCTTGAATGCCTCGAGCTGACCGGCGAGCAGGCGCAACACACTGACAAACACGCCACCTTCGCGTTGCTCCAGTTTTTCGACCTGGATTTGACTCGCTTCTTGCAGATCGACCTGCGAACCGTCAGGAGCGCGCAAGCGCAAGGCAGAACCCATCTCGGTTTGCACTTCGGCCCCAACCGCCACGGTGTCACCCACCTTCAGCGCGCGGCCTTGGGCGCTGGCTTGGCCAGTCACTGCCTCCACCTTGAGCACGCCGGACTCGGCCTTCAGCCACAGCGGTTTGATGCGGAGCACCTGGCCCGGCTTGATTCGATCGGGATCGGGCAGCTGGTTGTAATGCGCCACATCGCGCCAGCGTCCCGGCACATCCAGTTTGCCCCGCGCCAGCGACCCCAGGGTGTCACCCTGCTGCACCGTGTAGCTGACATCCGCCGCCTCGGCTTCAGGCTCCACCGCCCAAGAAAGCTGCGCCATGCAAAAAACCAACATCCCCAGTAACGCCTTCATGCTCCAACCCCTCCTTGGTTTTTATGATTGTCCCGCGATTGCCATGCGCTCGATCAGCACCGAGCCGCAGCGGCGCGCGCCCTGCACCATCACGTCGTTGCCGAGCGCGACGATGCCACGGTACATCTCTTTCAGATTGCCGGCGATAGTAATTTCCTCCACCGGATACTGGATCTCGCCGTGCTCAACCCAGAAGCCGGCCGCGCCGCGCGAGTAATCGCCTGTCACCGCATTCACCCCGTGCCCGAGCAGTTCGGTGACGATCAGTCCGCGTCCCATCTGGCGCACCAGTCCGGCGAAATCTTGTGTGCCGGGACGGATCAGCAGATTGTGCGTGCCGCCGGCGTTGCCGGTGCTGTGC
>CAZSIO010000295.1:0-1710 GCA_964606865.1 uncultured Sideroxydans sp. | reverse complement strand
CGCGCATGAAGAAACACTTGAGCCAGGCTTCCACATCGCGCGTGGCATCATCGGCGCGGCGCTCGGTCAGCGAGCAATGCACGCCGAGCTCCGCCCACTTGAGTTGCGGCTTGTACTGTTTTCCGGCCAGCACCGCTTTGATTGCGCGGTGCACCAGCAAGTCCGGATAGCGGCGGATCGGCGAAGTGAAGTGCGCATAGGCTTCATAGCCGAGGCCGAAGTGGCCGAGATTGTCCGGGGCATACACGGCCTGGCGCAGGGAACGCAGCATCACGGTCTGCAGCAAGCCGTAATCGGGACGGCCCTTGATCGCCTTGAGCAATTTTGAATAGTCGCCGGCTTGCGGCTCGTCGCCGCCGCCCAGCTGCAAACCGAACTCCTTGAAGAACTCGCGCACCGCTTCCAGCTTCTCCGGGGTAGGTCCCTGGTGCACCCGATACAGCACCGGATGCTCATGCTCTTTCAAAAAGGCCGCCGCGCACACATTGGCTGCCAGCATGCATTCCTCGATCAGTTTGTGCGCATCGTTGCGAATGACCGGAACGATCTTCTCGATCTTGCCCTGATCGTTGAAAATCATCTGCGTCTCCACCGTCTCGAAATCGATGGCGCCGCGCTTCTCGCGCGCCTGCAGCAAAGTTTGGAACAGCTGGTACAGATGATTGATATGCGGCAGCACGGCCGCATACTGGCGCGCGTTCTCGCCCTGCGGATTGGCCAGCATGTCGGCCACCTGGGTATAGGTCAGGCGCGCATGCGAGAACATCACCGAGGGATAAAACCGGTGTTGCAGAATCTCACCTTCCGCGCTGATCTGCATATCGCACACCATGCACAGGCGCTCGACGTTCGGGTTGAGCGAACACAGACCGTTGGACAGCTCTTCCGGCAGCATCGGGATCACGCGGCGCGGGAAATACACCGAGTTGCCGCGATTGATCGCCTCGCGATCCAGTGCATCCCCCGGTTTCACATACGCACTCACATCGGCGATAGCGACCACCAGACGGAAGCCTTTGCCGTTCGGTTCGCAATACACCGCATCGTCGAAATCGCGCGCGGTCTCGCCGTCGATGGTCACCAGCGGCAGATTTGCCACGCTCTCGCGTCCGGCATAATCAGCGGCTTTCACTTCGGGAGAAAACGCCTCGGCCTGATGTTTGGCCTCAGACGGAAATTCGTTCGGCAGATCATGCTTGCGCAAGGCAATCTCGATCTCCATGCCCGGATCGGCATAGTTCCCCAGCACCTCGACGATGCGCCCGATCGGCTGCGCGTGTTTGGAGGGCTGCTGCATGATTTCCAGCATCACCACCTGTCCCGCCTGCGCCCCGCCGTGCTCGCCCGCCGCCACCAGGAAATCCTGGCTGATGCGGCGGTTCTCCGCCACCACAAACTTGATTCCGTGTTCCTCGTACAAGCGGCCGACCACGCGCGTGTTGGCATGTTCCAGCACTTCGACGATCTTGGCCTCGCGCCGGCCGCGCCGGTCTTCCCCGGCCGCCCGCGCCATCACCGTATCGCCGTGCAACACCCTGTGCATTTCCTTCTCGCTCAACACCAGATCGGCGCTGCCGTCTTCGGGGATCAAAAAACCAAAACCGTCCGGATGTCCCTGCACCTTGCCTTTGATCAGATCGAGCTTGTCGACCACGCAGATCGCGCGTTTGCGGTTGCGCATGATCTGCCCGTCGCGCTCCATCGCGCGCA
>CAZSIO010000294.1:0-1714 GCA_964606865.1 uncultured Sideroxydans sp. | reverse complement strand
TGATTCCCAATCCGCACATGGAAACGCCGCATTACAGCGTGACCCGTCTGCGCCTTGACGACATCACGGCGGATCACCTGCAGGCCAGCTACAAACTGGTCGCCACGCCGGAAGAGTCCACCTCTGCCGCCGCCACACAGGAAACCAAAGTGGCACAACGCCCGCAGCCTGCCGTGCGCAACATTACACCGGCCCAGCCCGCGCCCAAACATGCGGAAAAAGTGGAAAAGAAAACCTCATTGTTGGGTAACTTGTTCGGCTGGCTCAAATCACTGGGCGGCGACAGCGAGCCGGCCAAACCCGCAGCACCGGCACGCAGCGGCCGCAACGCTCCACGCCGCGAACGAGGTGAGCGCGACCGTACAGAAAGCGGCAACCGCCAACGCCGCGAGCGCGGTGAAGGCAACAACAAGCCGCGCCGCGAGGAAACGCCGCGACAGGCCAATACCGAAAAGGAACCACAACAGAATCGCAAAGAGCGTCAGCCGCGTCCGCCGCGCCAGGAGAACGCCGAGAGCAAGCCCGTGCTTGAAACGCGTCCGGTCGCCGCACCAGAGCAGGAACAGGATGGCGCGCCTTCCCGTGAAGGACGTAAGCGCGGTCGGCGCGGTGGCCGGCGCGAACGCGAACGCCGGGAACAGCCGCTCGATGCGGGCAATAATGGCGCGATCGCTACGGCAATACCGGAAGTGGTGCGCGAAGCCCCGCCCGCCCGGCGTGCTCCCTCCGAATACGTCGCCTATCCGGAAGGCATGACGAGGCCGCTGATACCGACTGAAGTGATGTGCTATCCGACCAGCAAGCCTGTCGCGACCCCCGTTCAGCCACCGGTTGCAACCGCGATCGCTGTCGCACCGGCCGTGAGCCTCGATCTGAACGCCAGCGGCCTGACGCTGATCGAAACCGATCCGAACAAGGCGGCATCGGTGGTCGTGGCGGCCACCGAGACGCGCGAGCACGCGCCGCGCCGCCGCCAGCGTCCACGCGAGATCTACACCATGGAAAACAGCGAACCGTTGCAGATGGTGGAGACCCGCTCGCCGAAATAAGCACGGTTTCGGCAAACAAAAAACGCACGGTTCGCCGTGCGTTTTTTATGGCTGCGCCGCAACGCAGGATGGCCTGGCGGGCACCTCTATCAATTCAAAATCCTAAGCGAGACAAGGCGCGAAATAAATTTTAGCGCGCCGCATATGTTTGATATGTAAGCGTTAAAATTTATTGAGCAACGCAGTATCGCGACGGAGTTTGGATTGATAGAGATGCCCTAGCGTTGCGACAGGTTCTGGCGAATATGTTTCAACAAACCGGCTGCCGCATCCTCCACCATATCCAGCACGCGCTCGAAACCGTCCGCCCCGCCAAAATATGGGTCGGGCACCTCCCGTTCGGTCTGGCGCTCGGCGAACTCCAGAAACAGGCCGAGATGGCTTTGCGCGTCGCGCGGGCGCAGGCGCTTGAGGATATCAAGATTCGCTTCATCCATCGCCAGCACAAAATCGAAGCGGTGAAAGTCCTCCGCCTCCACCTGCCGTCCGCGCAACTGGCTCATGTCGTAGCCGCGAAGTTTCGCCGCACGCTGCGTGCGCGCATCCGGCGCATCGCCGATGTGGTAATCGTGCGTGCCGGCCGAATCGATCAGGATTTGTTCCGCCAGGCCGGCCTGTTCGACCTGATGGCGGAACACCGCCTCGGCTGTGGGAGAGCGGCAGAT
>CAZSIO010000293.1:0-1717 GCA_964606865.1 uncultured Sideroxydans sp. | reverse complement strand
GATGCCGAGCCGGATTACCGCGCCGATTATCTGAACAATCCGCGCCCGCCCTATCCGATGGTGGCAAGGCGCATGGGTTATAACGGCAAAGTGATTTTGAATGTGGAGGTCTTGGCCGAGGGCAAGGCTGGCCAAGTTTTGCTTCATCAAAGTAGCGGCTATGCGATTTTGGACAACGCTGCATTGCAAACGGTGAAGACATGGAAGTTCTCTCCCGCAAAGCATTTTGGGCAGCCGGTCACACAGTGGTTCCTGGTGCCGATCAAATTTTCATTAGAGGATAACGAAGCATGAGCAATCTATTCGCCATCAATTCGGTCGTGGTGTATGTCACGTTGATCCTGTTGATCATCCTGTCTATCGTGACTTGGTCTATCGCCTTGTTCAAAGCGTGGAAGATGGTTCAAGCAAAGAAGCAGGATCGTGAATTCATCGATCACTTTTGGGCGGCGCATGAATGGATCGAGGCGAAAGAGATTGCGCATGAGTGTAAAGGTGACTTTGCGCTTCTGGCTCAAGCTGGTTTTGCAGAACTGAAGACATTGGGTGAAGTTCAGCAGGATTTGAAGCACTTGGGTGCGCCGCATGATGTATTGGAACGTCAGTTGGCGCAGCAGCTGCAGAACATTCAGCGTCGTCATGAGCGCGGCCAGGCCGAGTTGGCGACCATCGGCTCTACTTCTCCCTTTGTTGGTCTGTTCGGTACGGTGTGGGGCATCATGCATGCCTTGCAGGATATCGGCAGGAGTGGGTCGGCATCCTTGGATGTCGTGGCTGGCCCTATTGGCGAGGCTTTGATCGCAACGGCCATTGGTATCGCGGTTGCCTTGCCCGCCGTATTGGCCTACAACTTTTTCTTGCGTCGTTTGAAGGTGCACGTGACTGACCTGGAGAACTTTGCGCATGACTTCATGCGCCTTGCACAGAAGCACGATTACAAACTGTGATTTAGCCGTCATTCCCGCGCAGGCGGGAATCGTGTTTTATTCAATAAGGTTTCGACCTCGCTACGCGAGGAATTATTTCTTTAACTGGATTCCCGCCTGCGCGGGAATGACTAAGGAGAAGGGGATGTAACTATGTCATTCGGAAATTCATCTCAAGACAATGGCAGCATGATGAGCGAGATCAATGTCACACCCTTGGTCGATGTGATGCTGGTGCTGTTGGTGGTATTCATCATCACTGCACCCTTGCTGGCGCCGCAGTCGCTCAAGATCAATCTGCCCAAGACTGAATCGGTGGCTAAGGACGACAAGTTACAAAAAGTCAGTTTGGCGATCGATGCAAAAGGTGAAGTGGCCTATGAGTCCGCACACCTAAGCGATGAAGGGTTGGCGGAAATGTTGAAGAGCCGCGCGGTTGATCCTAACTTCCATTTGCAGATACAAGCGGACGAGGCGGTGAATTATGGTCGGGTGGCGCAGATAATGGCCATTGCGCAAAAAGCGGGAGTCGCCAAACTTTCCTTTTTGACAGTCACAGCAAAATGAAAGTTGACCATCCGCCCATGTGCCCCTATAATGCCGCCCCTCAACTGACGCGGGGTGGAGCAGTCTGGCAGCTCGTCGGGCTCATAACCCGAAGGTCGTAGGTTCAAATCCTGCCCCCGCAACCAATCAAGTGTGCAAACAAACGAGTTGACGAAGATCGTCGGCTCTGTATAATGCGCACCTCTTCGCCGCCACGGTGGTGTGAAGAAGCGGTAAAGTAGATC
>CAZSIO010000292.1:0-1726 GCA_964606865.1 uncultured Sideroxydans sp. | reverse complement strand
TTGGGAGAAAGGCATCGTCGAGAAGAACGTCCAGGATGCACGTCGCCGCGTCTGGATCGAGGCGAAGCAGCACAAATTCAGCAGCTTCGACGAACTGAACCTATGGCTGGCAGCGCGTTGCCGCGCATTATGGGCGGAGTTGATTCACCCGGACTACGATGGCATCACCGTACTGGATGCGCTGGAGCAGGAACAACCTTACCTGATGGCGATGCCCGCACCGTTCGACGGCTACGTGGAGACCATGGGGCGGGTGTCGAGCACCTGCCTGGTCAGCGTCGACAAGAACCGTTACTCGGTCCCCTGTCATCTTGCCAATCGCATGATCAGCATCCACCTGTATGCCGATCGCATCACCTTCTATGACGACACGGCGATGGTTGCTGCGCACCGCCGCATGCTTGATCGTGGTCAGACCAGCTATGACTGGCTGCACTACGTACCGCTGATCGAGCGCAAGCCCGGCGCGTTGCGCAACGGTGCCCCGTTCGAGGACATGCCCCCGGCGCTGATCAAACTGCAGGCCGCCTTACAACGGCACGAACGGCAGGAAGGCAATCGCCTGATGGCCAAGGTACTGGCGGCAGTCCCGGTGCATGGACTGGAAGATGTGCTGGTAGCGGTCGAACTGGTTCTGGAATCCGGCATCCACAGCGCCGAACATGTGCTGAACGTCCTGGCCAGACTGAAGCAGCAGGCACCTCCTGCGCAAGCGGAAACCAGCCTGATGCTCAACGAGGAACCGATGGCGGATACCGCCCGTTATGACCGCCTGACCGAGCAGGAGGTGCACCATGCTTGATATCGTTGCCGAACTCAAAGGACTCAAGCTGCGCGGCATGGCGGAGAGTTATGCGGAACTGCTGAGTCAAGGCCGCAACGTCGGACTGGATACCTCGGAATGGCTGATCAAGCACCTGATCGAAGCGGAGAACACGGATCGCGGGTTGCGCTCGATCCGCTACCAGATGACCTCGGCCCGATTCCCTGTGCATCGCTGCCTGGCCGACTTCGACTTCAGTCAGTCCAGAGTGGATGAATCGCTGATCGGTCAACTGGCATCGATCCGCTTTACCGAAGCGGCAGAGAACGTGGTGCTGGTGGGTGGCACGGGGACAGGCAAGACGCATCTGGCGACGGCACTGGGCGTGTCGGCTATCCAGCAGTTCGGCAAGCGTGTCCGGTTCTACTCCACAGTCGATCTGGTCAACCTGCTGGAGCAGGAGAAGGCGACGGGCAAGCCGGGGCGACTGGCGAACAGCCTGATGCATATGGATCTGGTGATCTTGGATGAGTTGGGCTACTTGCCATTCTCGCAGGCTGGCGGCGCATTGCTGTTCCACCTGCTGTCGAAGATCTACGAACGCACCAGCGTGATCATCACCACCAACCTGACCTTCGCTGAATGGAGCAGCGTGTTCGGCGATGCGAAGTTAACGACGGCGTTGCTGGACCGCCTGACGCATCACTGCCACATCGTCGAGACCGGCAATGAGTCGTACCGCTTCAAGCAAAGCAGTGCTGCGGCGAAGGATCGCATCAAGACCAGAGAACGGAGTCGGCGCAGTTCCATCAAACAGGAGGAGCCGTTCTAAAACAGTAGCCGGGAGATCACTCCCGACTCATCCACCCACTTGAACAGGAGGCGCTACACCATTCCAGTCTGGTAGACTTATCCACAGCAACGGATCAAATCCGATGCAAATACGCCTGGTCAAAATTCAAC
>CAZSIO010000291.1:0-1729 GCA_964606865.1 uncultured Sideroxydans sp. | reverse complement strand
AACTATTCCTGCGGCCAATATGCGGTGGCGATACCTTCGCCCAGATCAGCCTCGATCAGGCGGCGGCGCACTGCGCGCAGATGGGCGATCAGCGCCGGTTCGTGGCGGGTATAAGCCTCGGCATCCGGGATACGATTCACCACCACGCCGAGCAGTTCGGTGATGGCGTTGCCGATGGAGTTCTGGCTGATGGTCACGATCAGGTTGCCCGCATCATTGCGGTAGATGATCTGCTTGAACGCGGGTTGCCAGCGGATGGCATTGGCATATTTCGCATCGACGATGCAGTGGTCGCGCACTTTCTTGGCCGTCTTCATGAAGTCATTGTTGAACAGCAGCACGCTTTCCACCTGCTCGGGGAAATGCACGTCCGGCAGCATCGGCGCATTGCGCGTGGAAACCTGGGAAAAGAAAGTGCGGTAAAAATCGAGAAACCCTTTCAGCACCTCGTCGTATTCTTTCCAGAAATGCACATCCTTGAGCGCCTCCGCCCCACCCTGTATCTCCCAACTGGGCAAGCCCTGCGGGTACCCGGTCAGGCCGATGCGGCTGTCGGCATCATGCGCCGGTTTGAGGATATTCAGCTTCAGCGCCTTGTTGAAAAACTCGCGGTACACCTCGCGCATATAGGACTGAAACAGACTGTTCTGCCCGCCATCGGTGAGGTTGGGATTGGCCGGATCGGCCGACTTCGCCGCGTGCAGTGTCGCCGTCGGGAAGACGATGAAGTGGTTGTGCAACATGCGGATGCTGGGCACCCCCGGCGAAGTCAGCGGCCAGGTCGCATCCAGGCTTGCTTCGCCCGCCAGAATCAGCGCTTCCTGCGGATCGGGATACTGCTCCAGCATGTAGGCGATGATGATCTGGTTCATCCGGTTCCACACCTGCTTCACGTTCTCCGCCACTTGCGTGCGCCGCACCGGGCGTCCGAGCGGGTTGAGGATGGTCTGGGATGTGTTGTAGATGATGGAACAATCGAACTCGGTGCTGTGCCCCAGCGCCTTGCGATACAACAACAGATTCTCCGCGTTCATCAGCAAGCCGTTGTTGTTCACCAGATCGTTCAGGTTCTCCGTGCTGTTGAAAAACTCGTTGTGTTTCATGCCCTCCGGCACTTCCAACGGGATAGGGCGGAACGGGGTGACGATCTCGCGCGGGCCGGCAACGGACATGATGTGTTCTTTTAAAAGAGATTGGGGAGGGAATTTTATCCTGTCTGACGGTGAACAGGCAGCACTCTTTCGGGCAGTGCTGCCGTGGTCTGACTGACTCAAGGAAACTCTGATTAAGTCCCCATTCGTCATTCCGGCGCAGGCCGGAATCCAGTGTTTTGCGAGCATCCGCTTCGCGGATTGCCTGCTTACCCCGCTTCAATGGACTGGACACTGGCCTTCGCCGGTGTGACGGACTTAATCAGACCTTCCTCAATCTTTCATTCTTTCAAACCCGCGCTCACCAGCCTGATTCGCGCTCCGGCGTGGCGCTGATCTTGTGGATGGAAAGGTCGGCGCCGTTGAATTCTTCTTCCTGGTCGAGGCGGATGCCGACCAGTTTCTTCATCAAGCCATAGACGATGAAGCCGCCAATGAAGGCGATGCAGATGCCGAGCAGCGTGCCGATGAGTTGCGACATGAAGTTGATGCCGCCGAACGCGATGCCGCCTGTACCACCCATTGCCTGGGAGCCAAAGATACCGACCGCGATGCCGCCCCAGGTGCCGCACAGGCCG
>CAZSIO010000290.1:0-1736 GCA_964606865.1 uncultured Sideroxydans sp. | reverse complement strand
GAAATGGCAGCGGGGCAGATCGAATTGCAGCGACAACCGTTGCGCAGTATTGATGGCGTGGTGTTGCTGGGCAGCCTGACCATGATTTTGCTGGGGATGCGATGAAAATCGCGCTGGGGCTGGAGTATGACGGGGGCGCCTTTAACGGCTGGCAGAGCCAGCCTGACGTGCCGAACGTGCAGGATGCATTGGCCGCTGCCTTGTCGCAGATCGGCGGCGAGCTGATTACGGTTCAGGCCGCCGGCCGCACCGACACGGGGGTGCATGCGCTGGAGCAGGTCGTGCATTTCGACACGCACATTGTGCGGCCGCTTTCAGCCTGGGTGCGCGGGACAAATGCCCTGTTGCCGAAAGACATGGCTGTGCTATGGGCGCATCCGGTGCCGGATGAATTTCATGCGCGCTTTTCGGCGCAGGCGCGCAGTTACCTGTATGTGCTGGTCAACCGGCCGCAGCGCTGCGGCGTGCACCATGGCAAGGTGGGCTGGTTCCACGTTCCACTGGATGTGGTGGCGATGCGGCTGGCAGCGGAATACCTGCTGGGCGAGCATGATTTCAGCGCGTTCCGCGCGGCCCAATGCCAGGCCAAATCTCCCGTCAAGCATTTGCGCCGGCTCGACATCCGGCAGCAGGCCGACACGATCTTTTTTGAGTTGACCGCCAACGCCTTTCTGCACCACATGGTGCGCAACATTGTCGGTTGCTTGGTGTATGTGGGCAAAGGCAAACATCCGCCGCAGTGGATGAAAGAAGTGCTGGAAGGCCGTGATCGCAGCCTGGCCGCGCCGACCTTTGCGCCGAATGGACTTTATCTCAAACGTATTCACTACGACGCATCGTGGCGATTGCCCCAGCTACATTTTGAATAGCAGGTAAAATGCGGCAATGACCAGAATCAAGATCTGCGGCATCACCCGTTCCGAGGATTTGCGCGCGGCCACCCGTGCAGGTGCGCATGCCATCGGGCTGGTATTTTACGAGGCCAGTCCGCGCAATGTGACCATTCCGCAAGCGTCCCATTTAATGCACGTTGTCCAGCCCTTCATCAATAAAGTTGGTCTATTCGTCAATCCCGCGCCCGAAGAAGTCGAGACCATATTGCGCTTCGTTGCGCTGGATGCTTTGCAATTCCACGGCGAGGAATCGCCCGAGTTTTGCGCGCAATTCGGCAAGCCTTACCTGAAGGCAATCCGGGTCAAAGCCGGGGTGGATTTGGTAGAATGCGCGGCCCGTTACGCGGACGCGCAAGGCTTGTTGCTGGATGCCCATGTCGAGGGTGTGCAGGGCGGCAGCGGCGAGACCTTCGACTGGAAGTTGATCCCGCGCGAGCTGCCGTTGCCGGTGATTCTGTCCGGCGGTTTGCATGCGGGCAATGTGGCAGAGGCGATCAAACAGGTGCGCCCCTACGCGGTGGATGTGTCCAGCGGCGTGGAGGCGGCAAAGGGAATCAAGGATGCGGCGAAGATCGCGGCGTTCGTCAACGAGGTGAAGCGAATCGATGTACAACTATCCCGATAAGAACGGCCACTTCGGCCCTTACGGCGGCATCTACGTCGCCGAGACACTGATGGGGGCGCTGGAAGAGTTGAAAGCCGCCTACGAAAAGTATCGCGACGATCCCGAATTCGTCGCCGAGTTCGAGCGCGACCTGAAGTATTACGTTGGCCGTCCCAGCCCGATTTATCACGCCGAGCGGCTGTCCGCGCATCTGGGCGGGGCGCAGATCTATCTCAAGC
>CAZSIO010000289.1:0-1741 GCA_964606865.1 uncultured Sideroxydans sp. | reverse complement strand
CGAGGATCAGACGCTTGAACCGGGCCGAACCGGTCACATTGCAACGTTCACCCACGTTGACGAACAGCGAGTCATCGCTGATGTTGAAGGGTTCCAGTCCGGACAGGCGACATTCATGCGCAATGTCCGGAATCTTGCGGGGCGGAACATCCTTGACCACATCGGCGATGGCTTTGATGAACGCGGGCGAGGTGCCGCAACAGCCGCCGACGATGTTGAGCAAGCCGCTCTGCGCCCACTCCCTGATGTGGCCCGACATATTTTCCGGCGTGTCGTCATAACCGGTTTCGGCCAGCGGATTGGGCAAACCGGCGTTGGGGTGCGCGCTGACGTAACAATTGGCGACGCGCGACATCTCCTCCACATACTGGCGCAGCTCCGCCGCGCCAAGCGCGCAGTTGAGTCCGATGGAAAGCGGATTGGCGTGGGCGAGCGAATTGTAGAACGCCTCAGTCACCTGGCCGGTCAGTGTTCTTCCCGAGGCGTCGGTGATGGTGCCGGAAATCATTATTGGGAGAGAGGTGCCGCGCTGCTCGAACACCTGCTGCACCGCGAAGATCGCGGCCTTGGCATTCAGCGTGTCGAAGATGGTTTCGATCAAGATCAAATCCGCGCCACCGTCCATCAGGC
This sequence comes from uncultured Sideroxydans sp., assembly GCA_964606865.1. Classification (GTDB taxonomy): domain Bacteria; phylum Pseudomonadota; class Gammaproteobacteria; order Burkholderiales; family Gallionellaceae; genus Sideroxyarcus. The sequence goes on along the minus strand of CAZSIO010000289.1, from coordinate 1,111 downwards.
CGCGCGTCGCTTCGGCATAATCCGCCACCAATTTATCGAAGGTGATGTTGCGCGCCGCAGGGTCGTTCACGTCGGGCGAGATGGTGGCGGTCTTGTCGGTGGGGCCGAGCACACCGGCGACGAAGCGCGGCTTGTCGGGTGTGGCATAAGCGTCGCACGCCTCGCGCGCGACACGCGCACCCGCTACGTTCAACTCGTAATTGAGTTCTGACATGCCGTAGGCGTTCAGCGTGGTGGCATTGGCGCCGAAGGTATTGGTCTCGATGATGTCCGCACCCGCTTCCAGGTATTCGCAGTGGATGGCCTTGATGACTTCCGGCTTGGTAATGACCAGCAGATCGTTGTTGCCCTTGAGATCGCGCGGCCAATCGGCAAAACGCGCGCCGCGATAGTCGGCCTCGCCCAGCTTGTAGCGCTGGATCATGGTGCCCATCGCGCCGTCGAGGATCAGGATGCGCTGTTGCAGGAGTTGTTCGATGCGGTGGGGTATTTTGTTCATGGTTTTAATTTCAGATGCCGGTGAAAAGCAAATCAAGTGCCGCGATGATTTCATCGCGCTTGTGCTTCAATGAAGTGACTTTCGTCCCCAAAGTGCGCAGCGGCAAACCAGCCAGCTCGCCGGTTGACATGACGACCGCAATTCCCTTGATTTTGAATTGCGGACAAAAATATTTGGTCGCCCCGCCCATGTCTTCAGCCGACACCAGCGGAACAACCACGCGCGTTGCCAGGGCATCCAGCAATTCGGCCTGCACGTCCAGCAGATAGGGAATGCTGTCGCGCGTGGCGCGATTGAGATTCTCATACACATCAAACTGCGCCATCAGAATCTCCGCAGGCCGTCGCTGAAAACCCCTTCTTTTTCGATGCGCCTGTTATACGCCGCGATGAACTCGGCGTTCTCGGCCAGCCATTGTTTTTGCTTCGCCTCGCGCACCAAGTCGGCCAGGTAATCTTCGACCGTTTGCGAAAGGTTGATGTGCAACTCTTTGGCCTGGCGCAGCAGATCGGAATTGATGCTGAGGTTGGTGGCTTTTTTGGGTGCGCTCGTATCGAAATGAATGCTCGACATGCTGTCCTCCATGAATGATGCGCAGATTATATGCGCATG
>CAZSIO010000288.1:0-1747 GCA_964606865.1 uncultured Sideroxydans sp. | reverse complement strand
TGTCCGGTCTGGATCGGACGCGACCGCCCGGCCTGTGCCCACGCCCTGCTGCGGGCGCACCCTGAATGCGATGTCATCTTCAGCGACGACGGCCTGCAGCATTACCGCCTGCAACGGGATGTGGAGATCGCCGTGGTCGATGGCGCACGCCGCTTTGGCAACGGACTGATGTTGCCCGCCGGCCCGCTGCGAGAACCGGTATCGCGCTTGCGGGAATTGGATGCGGTTGTCGTCAACGGCGGCGCAGCAGGGGATGGCGAATTCGCCATGCAACTGGAAGGTACCCGTTTCTATAATCTGCTCAACCCGGAGTTGATCCGGACAGCCGGCGATTTCGCCGGACAACAGTTGCACGCCATCGCGGGTATTGGGCATCCGCAGCGTTTCTTTGCCCATCTGCAACAACTCGGCCTGCAATGCACTCCCCATGCCTTTCCGGACCACCATGTTTATAGCCCGTCGGAGTTATCCTTCGCTGACACGGATGCGCTACTCATGACCGAAAAAGATGCGGTAAAATGCGGCGCATTCGCCAGCGAGAAGTATTGGGTTTTACGTGTGGACGCACAGGTCAGCCCGGCCCTCGCTCAACTCATCATCAAAAAGGTTGCACCATAATGGACGCCAAACTGCTCGATATTCTGGTTTGCCCGCTGTGCAAATCGCCGCTGATCTACCGCAAGGCCGAACAGGAACTGGTGTGCAAGGCCGACCGTTTGGCCTTCTCCATCAAGGACGACATCCCGGTGATGCTGGCGGATGAAGCGCGCGGCATGACCGCGGAAGAAGTCGAAAAACTCTGACTGTCATGGCAAATACGCCGCCCCTGATCATGCAACTTGCCATGACCGTTCCACCTCCCCAACCCTCCCCCGGAGGGAGAGGGAACAAGCGCTTCGCTGCGCGAGTTTCAAATTGATACTGCCCTTCAAGGTCGTTATCCCCGCCCGTTTCGCCTCGACGCGGTTGCCGGGCAAGCCGCTGCTGGATATCGGCGGCAAACCGATGGTGATCCGCGTTGCCGAACAGGCGGCACAAAGCGGCGCAGAGCAGATCATCATCGCCACCGACCACCCCCCCATTCTCGCCATTGCTACCCAGCACGGTTTTCAAGCCTGCATGACGCGCGCCGATCACAGCAGCGGCACGGACCGCATCGCCGAAGTCGCCGCGCAGCAGGGCTGGAGCAACGACACCATCGTGGTCAATGTGCAGGGCGACGAGCCGCTGATTCCTCCCGCACTGATCCGTGCAGTCGCACAACATCTGCAAGACCATCCCGAGTGCGCCATCGCCACCGCTTGCCATCCCATCCACGATGAAGCATCAATGCGCAACCCGAATATAGTCAAAACGGTGCTGGACAAGCAGGGTAACGCGCTCTATTTCAGCCGCGCCCCGATCCCCTGGCCGCGCGATGCGGGGATCGATCTGTCCTTGCACGCGGGGCAAGCCGGTCGCGCTTCCCCCCGCCGGGGGGAAGTTGGAAGGGGGGAAGCCTCCTTCAGCATCAATGCTCTCAGACACATCGGCATCTATGCCTATCGCGCTTCTTTCCTGAAAGCATACGGTCAGCTCACACCCTCCCCCATCGAACAGACGGAAGCGCTGGAACAACTGCGCGCGCTCTATCACGGTTACAAGATTGGGGTGGCAGTCACCGATCACGCACCACCCGGCGGGGTGGACACGGAACAGGATTTACAGGTTGTACGGGGTTTATTCAGAGCAGGTTAATCATAGATAA
>CAZSIO010000287.1:0-1747 GCA_964606865.1 uncultured Sideroxydans sp. | reverse complement strand
CGTTTTTTAACGCCCAATATTACACTTGCAACAGGTGGGCGGAGTCGCTAGCGTGTGCGAGCGGGAACAGTCTGTCGTGCAAATGAATAGGGATTTAAGTTCGGTCACTCTTGGGGTGTTCCGAAAATTACAGGGAGGAAACCAGCAATGTCGAAAATCAGCAAGCCGGAGTACGAAGCTAAAGTAAAGAAATTATCCGATGAAGAAGTCGAACGTTTGTTATCCAGAATGGCCGGCAAGCTGCCGCGCCGCCTGCAAAAAGAGAAGCTGACCAAGGAAGAGGCGCTGGCGATCCAATTGGAATTGGAGGATGAGCAACTTCAAGAATGGCGCAAGATGATGCTTTCTTTGAAAAAGAATGAAGAGTCCAAACTGAAAGCGAAAGCTACCGAAAAGTCCAAGTCGTCAAGCAGGCCAAAGGCCGTGGCAAAAGCAAAGACGCCGACAAAGCCAAAATAGAAATCATTTCCGGCCCGATTTTGCGGCAATCGAATCAGCTTATCCCCAACGTCTGGAATCACCGGCCATGCGCGGCTTCGTCGCGCAGCGTCCGGCGGAATGAAAGCTTATGCGGCTGCGCCTATCCTGGAGTGTGAAGGCAGCGTGCAGAGGATTCAGAAATGCTTCGGTACTGCGCAGATTTTCGGTTGGCAGCCGCAATCAACCGCGTGGTTCGTTAATCAGTGAAGGCGGGACCAAACGTTGACCACCTATCTCATCCGCCGCATTTTCTACGCCATCCCGATTTTAATCGGGGTGAACCTGCTCACCTTCGCGTTGTTCTTCGTGGTGAATACCCCGGACGATATGGCGCGCATGCAGCTCGGCATCAAGCGCGTGACGCCGGAGGCGATCGAGAAGTGGAAACAGCAGCGCGGCTACGACAAGCCGCTGCTGGTCAACAGCGCAGCCAGCGGCGCAGACAGGATCACCGACACCATCTTCTGGCAGAAATCCGCCAGCATGTTCGTGTTCGACTTTGGTTATGCCGATGACGGCCGCAGCATCAGCCGCGAGATCGCCACGCGTATGGGGCCGAGTCTCGCCATTGCGCTTCCGACCTTTCTGATCGGGCTACTGGTGTATGTCAGCTTCGCGTTGCTGATGACTCTGTTCCGCGCCACCGCGCTGGACTGGGCGGGCGTGGCGCTGTGCGTGCTGTTGATGTCCATCTCCGGATTGTTTTACATCATCGGCGGGCAGTTCCTCGTCAGCAAGTTGTGGCATCTGGTGCCGATCTCCGGTTATGCGGGGGGCGCGGACAGCTTCAAGTTCGTGGTGCTGCCCATCCTGATCGGCGTGGTCGGCGGGGTCGGCTCCAGCAGCCGCTGGTACCGCACCATCTTTCTCGAAGAGATCGGCAAGGACTATGTGCGCACCGCGCGCGCCAAGGGCTTGTCCGAGCTGCGCGTGCTGTTCACGCATGTACTGAAGAACGCGATGATCCCGATCCTGACCGGCGTGGTGGTGGTGATTCCGTTGTTGTTCATGGGCAGCCTGCTGACCGAATCGTTCTTTGGCATCCCCGGCTTGGGCAGTTACACCATCGACGCGATCAACGCGCAGGATTTTTCCGTGGTGCGCGCGATGGTGTTCCTCGGCTCGGTGCTATACATCGTCGGGCTGATCTTGACCGATGTTTCCTATACGGTCGTCGATCCAAGGGTGAGGCTGCAATGAGTCCTTTCAACATTCATATGTTATTGGTAGGTCGGGCTTCAGCCCGACATGTCGGACTGAAGTCCGA
>CAZSIO010000286.1:0-1752 GCA_964606865.1 uncultured Sideroxydans sp. | reverse complement strand
ACTAGTGCTGCTTGCCGCACCGAGCCGAAGGTGGCGAACAGCAGCATGAAGATCAAGCCCAGCGCGACCGGGATGACGACTGCGAGTCGCGCTGCCGCACGCTGCTGGTTCTCAAACTGTCCGCCCCAGGTCAGGCGATAGCCGCTCGGCAGATCGACCTGCGCCGCAACCGCCGCCTTGGCTTCTTCCACGAACCCGACCAGGTCGCGTCCATGCACATTGCTCTGGATGACCACCATGCGCTGTCCATCCTGACGGTCCACCTTGACCGGCCCGTCCGCGCGTTCCAGGCGCGCGACTACGGATAGCGGCACCGACTGGCCGTTAGGTAGCGGCAGCGTGAGCGCGGCGAACAGCGCGGGCGACTGTCGGATGCCGGCTTCGCCGCGCATGATTAACGGGGTGCGGCGGCCGTCTTCGATCACGGTGCCGAGTTGCCGACCCTCGATCTGGCTGCGCAGGGCGTGGCTGATGTCGTCCACGCTGAATCCCATGCGGCCAGCGGCCAACCGATCGATGATGACGCGGTAATACTGCACGCCGCTGTTCTGCACGGTGAAGACATCCTCGCTGCCGCTGACACCTTTCAATACTTTGACGATCTTCGTGGCACGGTCGTTGAGCATGTTCAGGTCTGTGCCGAATAGTTTGATGGCGACATCGCCGCGTGCGCCGGTCAGCATTTCGGACACGCGCATGGCGATGGGCTGGGTGAATCCGTATTCGACACCCGGGAAATCATCCATCACCTCGCGGATATGATCGATGATCGCGGCCTTGTCGCTGTCGCGCCATTCCTTCTGCGGCTTCAGTACGAGGAAGTTGTCGGTCTCGTTCAGTCCCATCGGATCCAGCCCCAGCTCGTCCGCGCCGGCACGCGAAACGATGCCCTTGACCTCCGGCACCTGGGCAATGATGGCGGCCTGGATGCGTTTATCCATCTCGGCCGTCTGGTCGAGGTTGACAGAGGGCAGTTTCGAGACCTGCATGATGATGTCGCCTTCATCCATCTCCGGCATGAAGGTCTTGCCCAGCAGCATGTACACGCCGCCGCTCACCAGCAGCAGCGCCAGCGCGCCGGCGATCACCGTGCGTTCCTTGTCCAGCGCGCGTTGCAGCAAGGGCACATAGATGCCCATCGCCTTGCGTACCAGCCACGGTTCGCCGTGGTCGGCCTGCTTCAGCAGGAACGATGCCAGCATCGGAACAAATGTCAGCGATAACAACAGGGAGCCGAAAAGCGCGAACACAATAGTGAGCGCGACCGGGATGAACAGCTTTCCTTCCAGCCCCTGCAAGGTCATCAGCGGCAGGAACACGATGATGATGATGACGACACCGGCGGCGACCGGTGTGATGACCTCTTTCACGGCGCGGTAAATCACGTGCAGATGAGGAATGTGCTCACGTTTGTGGGCGAGATGGTTGATGATGTTTTCCACCACCACCACAGCCGCATCGACCAGCATACCGATGGCGATGGCGAGGCCGCCCAGCGACATCAGGTTGGCAGACATGCCGAATTTCCGCATCAGGATGAAGGTGAACAGCACCGACAAGGGCAGGGTGAGCGCCACTACCAGTGCGGCACGCAGGTTGCCCAGGAACAGCACCAGCAGAATGACGACCAGCACGATGGCCTCGGCGAGCGCCTTGGAAACCGTGCCCACCGCTCGTTCCACCAAGCTGCCACGGTCATAGAACACGCGTGTGGTCACGCCTTTGGGCAGGCTGGGGGCGATCTCGTCTAGT
>CAZSIO010000285.1:0-1757 GCA_964606865.1 uncultured Sideroxydans sp. | reverse complement strand
AGGCAAGATCATCGTGAATGGCATTGATGCAAACCTTGAGCAGGTCAAAACCGGCATGGCCTGGCACTACAAGCAGTATCAGCGCGAACAGTCGGCGTCAGATCGCGCGGCCTATGCTGATGCCGAAAATGAGGCGAGAACGGCCAGACGCGGGTTATGGCAGGAGGCTGAGCCAACGCCGCCATGGGACTGGCGCAGACAACAAAAAACACGGAAGAGATGATGGGCGATGCCAGCCATGAACGGGCTGGCATCGAACTTGTTTATTACTTCTTGACGCCGTTGACTGTAGCCTTGAGCGTCGCACCAGCCTTGAATGCCGGAGCCTTGGATGCCTTGATCTTCAGTTCTGCACCAGTAGCCGGGTTGCGGCCAATGCGTGCTGCGCGCTTGCGCACTTCGAACGTGCCGAAGCCAACCAATGCCACGTTGTCGCCTTTTTTCAGGGTGGCGGTAATGATTTCAATCAGTGCTGCGATGTTGCGATCTGCATCCGCTTTGGTGCTGCCGGTCTTGTCTGCCAGTGCATCGATCAGTTCTTTACGGTTCATGCTATTACACCCTTTTATGATGGTGGTTAAAAATCCACTGCGGATTGTTGTGGATATTGGGCTGCGTGGCAAGTGAAACCTGTTTGAAAGGGTTGCTCAACTGTTATTGAACTGGACGCCAACCTTTCGAAATAACTTGAAAAATGGAATCCAGCTTCATCCCTCAATGTAAAATCGTCGGTGGCTCATCACCTTCCTTCCTGGGCAGCAGGTGTGCAAATCGGCCTCCAGCTTCGGTGAAATAGCGGAACTCGATTACCCCAATTGTCCGTTTTTTCTTGGAAATTCCCTTGGGCTTGATCTGCGGTTGTGCGGCCCACACCCCATGCCTCGTTTCCAGCATAAGCGAGCACGTATCTATCGCATAGGGTGATGCGCTTATGCTTCCGTACTTGTCGAGAATCGCATTCATTTGGCGCATTTTGTCTGGGCGAAGCGTCCATGCTTCCATGATTGCGAATACGAAATCAGCCTCCAATGCCAACGCCGCTGACTGGATCGTCCGCGCAGACTGGTCTTTGCCTTCCCCGCTTCCAGTCTGAATCATCACCGGGATGACTTCCTTTGTGGTCAGGTTGCCAACAAACGCCATCGGCTGAAGCCTTTCTCCGGCCTCCAGAAACTCCCGCGCTCTATCGATCATCGGGCTGATGATGTTCATGTACGCTTGCGGTGGCGTGCTGATGGGTGCCTCTTTCATTTTTTCCTCAATACTTGCCACCGGTCGTGCAAACAGGGAAGAGCACGGTAGCCATATCTGAAATTGGCATCGTGGGTAATGCAGCAGTGAGTGCAGTTGTTACAACCCGGGAGATTTTCTTTTGGCTCTGTATCCATGAATCTGTTGGTGCGAATTCAAAACTTACACTTTTGAGGTCGCCATTATGCTCGAATTGGGTTGACCAGAACCTCGGGCCTGATCGCAAAGCAGCGATGGTCGCCAATTAAAAAGTAGCGCCCAGTATAATCAGCGGTTTTTGAGAATCCCGCCATGTGGTTTAAAAACATCTTCATTTATCGCCTGCCAACCGACTGCACCATCACTGCCGCCACCCTACAGGAAAAACTGGCGCTCAAGCCGCTACAACCTTGCAGCGGACTCGACAAACAAAGCAGGGGATGGGTTTCCTGCCGTGGCGATGACCGACTGGTCCACGTTGCCAATCAACAAATCCTGTTTGCGCTGGGCGTAGAGCAGAAACTACT
>CAZSIO010000284.1:0-1760 GCA_964606865.1 uncultured Sideroxydans sp. | reverse complement strand
ACATCGCCGCCACGGCCTCTTCCACTTTATCCACGATCTGACGCTGTTCCGCTGTAGTGATGCGCTGGTGCAATTCGCCCATGAACAATCCCAGCGCGTGCATGGGCTGGCGCAGATCATGGCTGGCTGCCGCCAGAAAACGGGTTTTGTCGAAATTGGCTTTTTCCGCCTCATCCTTTTTTTCGCGCAAGGCATGGGTCGCCTGCTCGATGCGCAGTTGCAGATCGTCCTGTTGCTGCTGGAGTTGTTGCGCCATGTCGTTGATACCCTGCGCCAGTTCGTTCAGTTCGATAACCTGCATCTCGGCGATACGGGTATCCAGTCTGCCACCACCCAGATCGCGCACGGCGGCTCGCATGCCGAAGATGGGCAGAGTGATCCGGCGCGCGACGCGCATGGCGGCCAACACGGACAGCAGCAATACCAGCGCAGTCAGCAACAGACTGAACAGGATCAGTTCGAGCTTGGCTTGATGCAAACGGCGTTTGCTCATCGCCAGTTCCACCCCGCCGGCTTGGCTGACCAGTGCTGATTTTGCATTGGCACCGCTGTCATCCAGCGCCAGTTGCGTGGTCACGATGGGCTGATAGACAATCAACAATGAATCGTTTTGCCATAGAGCCGCCTCGCCGCGGTGCGCCAACTGCGGTTCATTCCACTGCACCCTGCCTGCCGTTGCCAATGTATTCCCATCGACATCGAGCAACCTGACCGCTTCCACGTCTTTCTGCCACATCACACCATCGGCCAACTGTTGCAGCACGTTCTGGTTTGAGGCGAATACGGCATACTCGCTTGATGCCGCAAGTTGCCGCGCGATCAGTTCGGCGCGATCGAGCAGCCCCTGATCCTGCTCACCCATGCGGTAATACAGAAAAGCGCTTTCCACCAATACAGCCAGAATCAGAACCGGAATCAGCGCAACCGCCAGCGCCTGCCGTTCAATGCCATAGCGTTTCATCATTTCCCCCTGATGGATGCGCGCAGTTGTTCTGCGTCTTTGATGGTCAGTCCCAACGAACGGGCGACACGGGTGTTGACCGCCACCTCGAACTCTTCCGGATATTGGCTGGCGGGCAAACGCCCGGTCGCCGCAAAATATTCGATCGCCTTGGCTGCCTGGCGCGCGATTTGTTCGGGTGTGCTATAGATCGCGCACAGTGCACCGGCCCTCACATAATGCTGGGAGAGCCCGATCATCGGAACGCGCCGACGATAGGTCTCGAGCAAAATATTTCTGATCGTGTCGGGGCGATAGACCGCCGCATCCGGCAGCACCAGCAGCGCATCGGATTTACCCAGCAGTCCGGACAAGCTCGCGGCAAGCCGTGACGGTTCCGCAACAATCTGGGTGCGCAGGGTCAGGCCTGCGGCAATCGATAATTTTTCCAGTTCAGCCAGTTCGGCCGGCGGTGTGGCATACAGCACACCCAATGAATGCGCCTGCGGCAAGGCAGCAGACAGAAGCGCCAACTGACGGGCAAGAGGCTGCTCCACATAGATGGCGGAAAAGGCCGCCGATGGACGCAGTGCCTCGATTCCGGCGCGAGGCGTCAATACACTCAACACCGGCTGCCGGCTTTGGGCGAGGCTGGCGGTTGCCTTCATGCCGACCACAACATAAAGATCCGCTTTGCCCGTCGGCACACTGGAATTGGAGAGGGTCAGCGTGAAGGCGGCCGTATCCAATTTCTTGCGCAACGTCGCAGCGATTTCGCGATAAGCCACTCCCTCATCACTCAATACGACCGCCACCTGCA
>CAZSIO010000283.1:0-1764 GCA_964606865.1 uncultured Sideroxydans sp. | reverse complement strand
CTAGGTTTTCACCGACTCGGAATCCTGCGACAGCTACCACGCCATCCGATTGTTCGACAAAGGCAAGTTGATAGCCTGTTTTTTCTTGGCTTCGAACTCCGGACAGAAATTGATCTTCTGCGATGTGGGACCGAAGCTCCCGCATGACGGGATAACAAGCGGCGATCTCAGAATCTGTTGTGGCGACGCGAATGTTCATGATGGTTCTATTTTGACGCCCAACGTGGAGCTAAGGGGCGCGCCGCTTTTGGCGCGTCCCTCTTGAGCGCAGGGTTATGCCTCATTTTCTTGGATCGCTTATGTGCTGTATATCCACGAGATTCCAGTCGCCACTGTTACGATACAGACGCTTCCCTTTGTTCGGATAATCTGAAACGTCTTGTTGAAGTCGCTGCCCCATAACTAAGCAGACCAACGTTTCGTCACCATCATTAACGATGCTGTGTGCTGCCGTGTTTCTCGGAAAGCCAACGAAGTCGCCTTTTTCGAATTGATAGGCATCGCCCTCAATAATGAGGGTGCCTTTTCCAGAAAGCACATACACGCACTCCTCTTCGTAATGGTGTTTGTGATATTCCGTCGTGTCGTTCCCAGGCTCAACATAGATGATGTGCACACCGATATTATTCAGACCAATCGCGTCACCCAATGATTTGTTGATGCGAATGGCGTTGGGGTTCAGAAAATGAACCTTACGCTCTCCAGCCATTTTCTCAATGGCAGCCGCTTTAAGAAGCAGCTTACGAGTTTCCATAATCTCCCTCGCCAGATTGTGAGGCATAACGTTTGACATAACCGGCTGGCGCGGCCTTATCGCGCCAGTCCGTGTTGATGGATGGGTTAGCCCCCATTTTTGAGCCATTCATAACGCTGACGTTTTTTTTCAATGTCGTTGATCTTTCCTCCAGTACTATCAAACTCGATCTTCTTGTGGCAAGGCTCACACAAGGAAACAAGGGCAGCCAGGTCTCTTCCGTAAAGTACATCCGGGCCGTAGTAAAGGTGATGCACGGTCGTTGCTTGCTTGTTGCAGATGCGGCACAGGAAGCTATCGCGAAACAGGACAATGTTTCTAATCACGAACCAGAACGGCGAATGTAAGTAGTCTTCTTTGTAGTCGAGGAGTTCGAGATTGAATAATTGCTCCGGATTGGCGGAATAGAACGCCTCATTCTTGCGATGCACCTCGGTAAAGAATTCATAAATGCCTTTTGCCGGCAATATGTCAGGAAAGGATTTTGGATGAAACCTAAAACGTCGCGCCCTTGGCTTTAGGGGAGCTGCGGATTTAAGCTCTGCCTCGGACGGTGCGAACTTCGCAGCGTCATTGAGATTCAAGCAATAGCGTCTTCCATCCGCCGTTTGCTTCATTAGTTTTTCTACCTGCGTCGGCGGTAGAGAAAAAGACTCCAAGCAGTGCTGGATGTTGTTGTAGAAGTGATGCGTCAGGTACGCGGCGGTGCTGCCCGCCTTCCTTACGTCGGAATAGAACTTTGTTTGAGAAGGCGCGCGTATGGCATCGGGGAAAAGCCGTTTGTGCATCTTACTGAGAGGACGCTGATCGATTGCTTTGACATGAGCAATGAGATATTGCCGTAATGTGGAAAGAACTCCGCTCACCGCTTCCGAGCATTTTTTCCGTTGAACCGATATTTCTGTTTCGGTCCATCGCGGCGGAGACTCCATCATTCTTTTGGTCATGCTCATGGGGGCTAACGTGGAATTAACCGGCTCCGCGCTTTTGCGGAGTCCGGGTTGAATGTC
>CAZSIO010000282.1:0-1777 GCA_964606865.1 uncultured Sideroxydans sp. | reverse complement strand
CGTGCTGCCGTCGTCGAGCTGGATCTGCAACATCCGCGCGCGCGCATCGTAGCCGATGGCGCGCAATTTTCCCGAGTTGATCTTCTTCATTTCCATGGTGGCATCCTGGAATAGGGTCAATACACAATACGCTTAAAAACCGCAGAGGCAGAAAGAAGGCATACCCGGGCAAAACGGTTTAAGAAAGGTCTGATAAGTCGTCATCCCCGCGAAGGCGGGGATCCAGTTTATTGATTTGACTGGGCTCCCGCCGCAGCCCGCCTCCGACGACCCAATTCGAGGGCAGGCAGAGACGAAATCAGAGTTGGTCAGCGTTTCCTTGCTTCTGCGCTCAAATCCGCCGCTTCACCCGCAACGCAATTGTACCCACTGCCAGAAAAGCGACGCCCATCAGCACCAGTGTAATGGGCCAGCCCAGCGAATTGGCGAAATGCTTTGCAGTATAGAAGCCGATGAAGCCGAACATGGCGATGACGGTGGTGAACAGCAGCGCGCGGCTTTGCAGCACCACGCAGGCATACAGCATGGACGCGGACAGCGCGAGGTAGGCCAGCTCGAAGGGGGTGTTGCGCACGAGGTCGAACAGCCCGCTATAGGCCATGACCGACCCGATGAAATAGCCCAGCCCCGCCAGACGCGGATAGCGCGCTGACTTGTGCATGCCGAAGGCTGCGAACATCACGCACACGCCGGTGACCAGCCCCGCCCAACTGTGGGAAGTGGCTTCCGCGATGCGGTCGAACAGGCCGCTGTTCAGCCAGATGGTGCCGATCAACAAAGCGGGCTCGGCGAGCACGCGGAACGGGGTCTTCTCCAGTGCGCTGCCGACCACGAACAGCGAAGCGCCCAGAACGATCGCGATGTAAGCGAACGGCACGTCGAGCAAGTCCAGCCCCACCTGCATGAAGCCGTAGATGAAGAACAGCGTCCAGAACGCCAGCACCGTGAGGCGGAATCTGCCGAGCAGCGCGCCCTGATGCAACGCCATCACGCCGAACACCGCCAGCACCGCGAGACGCCAGTTGTCGCCGCGCGGGAACACCTCGTGGATCAGCACGAACCAGCCGCCGGTCATCATCAGCACAGCGGCCAGCGCAAGCGGCAGGATGAGGCGCGGGTATTTGTCCTCACGCAGCGCGGAGACCAGCACGACCAGCAATATGTAGCCCACGCCCAGCGTCATGAAGACCCGCATCACACTGCCCATGCTCTCCCAAAACGTACCGATATAAGTGCCGACGCCCGCGAGGATGAAGATCGCGCCGAGATAGGTGAACAGCGTCTTGGCGATATCGCCCCGGCTGCGCGGCGCAGGCACGGCGCCGGAAGAAACAGGCGCATGAAACGCGGCTTCCACTTCGGCAGGCGTGATGTCGTATTTGCGCATGAGCTGCGCGATGCTGTTCAGCGCGCCGGGCTTGTCCGACACGCTGGACGCGCCGAGGATACCGGCCAGCAACGGCCAGCCCCACATGCCGCCGCCCACCAGCACCACGACGACCAACAGCAGCAACAGCCACATCATGGCGCCACCACCCAGCCGATGAAGTGCGTGTTGTTGCTGTAATACACATTGCCCGCATTCGGCAGGCGGAAACTGCGCCCCTGCTTCGTCAGCACCACCTCATTGCGGTAGCGCGAAGAATAGAACAACCCGGTGAAGACATCGCCCGAATAGCCATTCGCACCCGCACTGAATTCGTACCCGTCCGGCGCGATGCTGGAAGAATCCACCGTCAGCCCGGCCAGATCGGGAACACTGATCGGCGTCACCACC
>CAZSIO010000281.1:0-1779 GCA_964606865.1 uncultured Sideroxydans sp. | reverse complement strand
CCCCAACCCCTCTCCCACAAGTGGGCGAGGGGCTAAAACAAAAGGAGCCTCACCATGAGCAAAACCCATTTCGGATTCGAAACCGTTGACGAAAACGAAAAGGCCAAAAAGGTCGCCGGCGTATTCACTTCCGTCGCCGGCAAATACGACATCATGAACGACCTGATGTCGGTCGGCCTGCACCGCATCTGGAAACGCTTCGCCGTGAGCTTGGCGAATGTGCACGAAGGCCAACGCGTGCTGGACGTGGCGGGCGGCTCGGCCGATCTGTCGCGTCTGTTCCTCAAGAAGGTCGGCCGCAGCGGCCAGGTCGTCCTCACCGACATCAACAACGCCATGCTGCGCGTCGGCCGTGACCGCCTGCTCGACGAAGGTATCGCCACGCCGACGACGCAATGTGATGCCGAGCATCTGCCTTTTCCCGACAACTATTTCGACTGCGTCAGCATTGCCTTCGGTCTGCGCAACGTCACGCATAAAGATGCCGCCCTGCGCGAGATGTACCGCGTCATCAAACCCGGTGGCCGCGTCATCGTGCTGGAATTCTCCAAGGTCGCCAAGCCGCTGGAGAAGATGTACGACCTGTATTCCTTCAAACTGTTGCCCAAGATGGGCGAGCTCATCGCCAACGATGCCGACAGCTACCGCTACCTCGCCGAATCCATCCGCATGCACCCGGGGCAGGAAGAATTGAAGCAGATGATGCTGGATGCCGGGCTGGAGCGCGTCGAGTATTTCAATATGACCGGTGGTGTGGTGGCGGTGCACCGTGGATATAAGCTGTAAGTAGTCATTAAACCCAAATTGTCCATTGGAAAACTCCACGCCCTGCAGGACAGCTTGCTGGCGATGATTCGCGGCTGAAGCCGCTCCTGCAATGGGTCTCCGGCCTAATGGATTATTTGGGACAAAAGAACCGAAAAATCAGTCTGGGACAAGCAATCGGATACTGGCCACTATTTCCCGCCTCCCTTGACATATTAACGAACCTCGTTAATATACGTCCATGATCAAGTCGTTCAAAAGCACCGATACAGAATCATTGTTCAACGGTAAACGTGTGAAGCACTTTGTGAATTTTGAGCGAGCCGCCTTGCGCAAGCTGGAGCAACTTGATCTGGCGCAAACCATCGGCGATCTGCGCGCGCCACCGGGAAACCGTTTGGAATCACTGAAGGGTGATCGCGCTGGTCAATGGAGTGTGCGTATCAACGACCAGTGGCGCGTTTGCTTTCGATTCAAGAACGGCGAGGCACTGGATGTGGAGATAGTGGACTACCACTAGGAAGGATAGAAATCATGCGTAAAGTTGCCCCGGTATCTCCCGGCGAAATGCTGGATGAGGAATTCCTGAAGCCATTGGGAATGACCAAGTATCGCCTTGCGAAAGAGATCGGCGTGCCGCCGCAGCGCATCGGCGACATCATCTCCGGCAAGCGCGGCATTACCGCGGACACGGACTTGCGCCTGTGCCGCTTCTTTAGTTTGTCTGATGGTTGGTGGCTACGCTTGCAGGTGAAATACGACACCGAGATGGCGAAGGATGCATTGGCGGATGTGTTGAAAAATATCCAGCCGTGGGATCGCATAGCGGCCTAACCTCATGCCAGAAAACGACGATAGCGATGCGTTGGCGCAATCTGTTGCAGCCAGGCAACGAGCGCAACAAGCATTTATCGCACGGGGTTTGGCCTTGCGTGAGGCGGCCCAAAAGAGTTGCAAAAATGTTTCATCACAGGACGTTTTTAAGCGCGCTGGATGAATTAATCAGCAAGCTAA
>CAZSIO010000280.1:0-1794 GCA_964606865.1 uncultured Sideroxydans sp. | reverse complement strand
GCACCACCTCTCACGCCGCCCTCAACGTATTCGCCTGCGAACCGGAATGGGCGGCACTCACCCAACTGCTTGCGGGTGACAAGGCCAACCTCTACACCGCCACCGGCGCGCTGCAAGACCCGCATCGCGTGGAAGCGCGCCCCAGCCTGATCGCGAAAGCGCGCCGCGCCAACCTGCTGGTGTGTACCGGCGCGGAACTGGAAACGGGCTGGCTGCCGGTGATCCTGCGCGAATCCGGCAACAGTGCCATACAACCCGGCAGCCCGGGTGCGTTTGAAGCCGCCCGTTTCGTCACCATGCTGGAAGTGCCAACCCGTTTGGATCGCAGCGATGGCGATGTCCATGCGCAAGGTAATCCGCACATTCAGACTGATGCGCGCAACTTTTTAGCCGTAGCCGATGCGCTCAGTAAACGCCTGACCCAGCTCGATCCAGCCAACGCCGCCTATTACCAACAGCAACTCGCCACCTTCAACGGACAATGGCGCGCGGCCATCGCCCGGTGGGAAAAGCAGGCAACCCCGCTCAAGGGCGTGGCGATTGTCGCGCAGCACCGAGGCTTCCCGTATCTCAACAACTGGCTGGGACTTAAACAGGTCGCCGAACTGGAACCCAAACCCGGCATGGAACCGAGTGCCGCTTATCTGGGTCAGGTGCTGGGTCAACTACAACAGCATCCAGCTAAAATGGTGTTGCGCGCCGCCTACCAGGACGGACGCCCTTCGGACTGGATCGCGGAACGCGCACACATCAAAGCGGTGGCATTGCCCTATACGGTTGGCGGAACAGCGCAAGCTATTGATTTATTTGGATTATTTGACGACACCCTCACGCGACTGCTGGCAGGACTGAAATGAACTCTATTGAACTCGACATTCTGCTGCCGGCCTTCATCGCAGGCCTGCTGGTACTGGCCACCCATATCCCGCTCGGCATGAAAGTCTTGGCGCGCGGCGTAATTTTCGCCGATCTGGCGGTGGCACAAATCGCAGGCTTAGGGATCGTGCTGGCCGGATTACTCAATCTGACCGACCAGCCGCTGCTGGTACAAGCCATCGCCGCCACCAGCGCGCTGTGCGGTGCGGCCTTGCTTGCCTGGATCGAAGGGCGTTTCGCCGAAGTCAAGGAAGCCTGCATCGGGCTGACTTTTGTGCTTTCCGCCAGCGCCGGCATCCTCTTGATGAGCCGCGATGTCCATGCTGGCGAACACCTCAAGGACTTGCTGGTCGGCCAAATCCTCTGGGTCAATCCCACCCAACTCGTCGCCACCGCCTTGTTAAGCGCCGTGCTGCTGGCCATCTGGCGCTGGCGACAACTTGGGCATTTTGGTTTCTATGCACTGTTCGCGCTGGCCGTCACCGCCTCGGTGCAACTGGTCGGCATCTATCTGGTGTTCGCCAGCCTGATCGTCCCGACGCTGGCCACTTATCGCATCCAGCAAAAACGCACGGCCTACGCCTTTGCCATCGGCATCACGGGCTACGCCATCGGGTTGCTGCTCTCGGCGCTCTTCGATCTGCCCGGCGGCGCGGCCATCGTCTGGGCAATGGCCTTGGTCGGCGGTCTTACCGCGCTGCTGTTAAACGCACGTCGCTAACTCACATTTGATCGCCTACACTCGCAGATGCTGCTAATCTGGCGTTGTTATTTGGCATCAGACCTTATACATTGCGCCTTTAAAGCCATCGGGGTCAGGTCTTGCATTGCAACATTTCAATCCAGCACATAAGCGATAGATCCTACGCTTGCTGTAGGGCGGAACGCTTGCGGTTCCGCCGAATGTTTTTGATCGTG
>CAZSIO010000279.1:0-1817 GCA_964606865.1 uncultured Sideroxydans sp. | reverse complement strand
GGTACAGCTGAAACAGGTGGATGGGCGGGTAATGCACGCCACAGCCGATGTTGCGCGCTTTCATCTTTTCCATGAATCCGGCCCGAACGGCGTCTTGCGGCAGGACGATCTGGAACATGTGCCAGTTGGTGTTCTGGAAATCCTTGACGGGAAGCTGCACACCCGTTTCCCGCTCGAAGTCCGCACCGAATGTCGCAAAGTAATGTTTGGCCAGCGCATGGCGGCGCGCGGTGATGGCACTCAACTGCTTCAGTTGATTGAGGCCGATAACGGCGGAGACATCGGTCATATTAAACTTGCCGCCCAGCACATCGACTTCCATACCGTCGAAGCCGCTGCGTGTCACGCCCTGCAGGCGATATTTTTCCGCGAGGCGCGCTTCGTCCTCGGTGTTCAGCACCAGGCAACCGCCTTCGGTGGTGGTGAGGTTTTTGTTGGCCTGAAAGCTGAACGAGACGAGATCGCCGAACGAGCCGATCCGCTTGCCGTGCCATAGCGAACCGATGGCTTGCGCGGCGTCTTCGACCACGCGCAATTTGTGTTTGCTGGCGATGGCGTACAGCCGGTCGCGGTCCACCGGCAGGCCGGACAGATCGACCGGGATGATGGCGCGGGTACGCGGCGTGATGGCCGCTTCGACCTTGTCCAGATCGATGTTGCGCGTGACCGGGTCGATGTCGGCAAACACCGGTGTCGCGCCAACCTCAAGGATGACATTGGCGGTGGCCACCCAGGAGATGGGCGTGGTGATGACTTCGTCACCGGGACCGATACCCGCGATGCGCAAGGCGATCTCCATGGTGCAGGTGCCGGAGTTGAAAGTGCGCACCGGACGCCCGCCGAAGAAATCGGAAAGCTGTCGCTCGAACTCCAGCATCCTGGGGCCGGAAGTGATCCAGCCGGAGCGCAGCACCTCGCCGACGGCGGCGATGGCAGCCTCATCTATATGGGGTTTGGTAAATGGTAAAAAGGCATTCATATCATCTTCCTATGCCGGACAGCCGAAGCCAAAAAGATTTGTACGCGGGGGCGCGGAGGAAAAATTTGTAATCGCACGGTTTCTCTCCGCGCACTCCGCGCCTCCGCGCGAGAAATTTTTCATGCTCTGGAGATAATAATCACACCCAAAATAATAACGCCCATGCCGACCAGTTTGGTCACGCTGAAATCCTCCCCCAGCAGGTATTTGGCGGCGACGGCGTTTACCACGTAAGCCATCGACAGCATGGGAAAGGCGATGCTGACCGGCACGCGCGACAGCGCCAATATCCACACCACCACGCTGATGCCGTAGCAGAACAGGGCGGTGATGATGTGCCACTCGGTCGCCAGTTTCCAGCCGATGGGCATCACGTTGGCCGCGCTGAACTCGAAATGACCGATGACGTTGGTGCCCGCCTTCATCAAGATCTGCGCGGCGGCGTTCAGCATCACGCCGGCGAAGATCAGACTGAAACTGACGAAGTTCATGGCTTGATCACCACCACGAGCTGGTGGTCCCGGTAGATTTCTTTCATGTCCATTCCTTTGTCTTTCAAAATTTGCACGGCATACAGCGGCATGATGGCATACGCTTCGGCATCGGTCTTCCACTTGGCGGCCAGCGCATCGACAGTGGGCAGCCATTTGTGCGGTTCCTGCCCGATGCCGAACGCCATCTCGTCCTGAAAATCGACCAGGGTCAGCGTGCGCTTGAGATAGAACGGCAGCGTCTGCTCGTAGTGATAGACCGAATAGAACGGCACATCAGGCTTGATCTGCGGCGCGATCGCCTCGGCGATGAGATAAGCCGAGCGCTCGCGCGCAATGGTGTTGTA
>CAZSIO010000278.1:0-1821 GCA_964606865.1 uncultured Sideroxydans sp. | reverse complement strand
GTTCATGGATATGAACGGGCTGCGCAGCCTGTACCGCAAACCGTATCAGGCCATTGCCGACGAGATCCGCACCACCGTCCGGCAAGAGGTCGGCATTACCGTCTCAGTCGGCATCTCTGTCACCCGCACCCTGGCCAAGATGGCTTCCGAATACCGCAAGCCGAACGGCACCACCATCGTGGCGGGCAGACGCATCCATGATTTCCTGGAACATGTCAGCGTGCGCGACATCCCCGGCATCGGCGGCAACCGCCAGGCGCTGCTCAACAAGTTCGGTATCCACACCGCAGCCGATTTCGTGGATGTGCCGGAGCGAGAAATAAAACGACTGTTGGGCAAAGCCGGTACCGACCTGTGGCACGAGCTCAACGGCACGCCCATCTACAAGATCGAGACCGAAGCCAGGATGCCCAAGAGTGTGGCCAGAACCGCTTCGATGGGCGAGGTTACACAGGACAAGCAGACCATCCACGCGCATCTGCTCAACCACGCCATGCGGCTATCCAAGGAACTCATCACCAAGCGGCTGACAGCCAGGAAACTGACGGTATTCCTGACGCTGAAGTCGTTCGACAAACAGGCCAGCACCTCCGAGCTGCCTTATCCGAGCGCGGATTATTTTTTGCTGGCGAGCGAAGCGGGCAGGGCGCTGGATGATCTATATGACCCCGTTAGCCATTACCGGGCATGCGGGCTGATCGCCGGCGACATCGCCATTCGCCAGTCGGGCAGCTTTGATCTGTTCCAGATGGCCGAACAGCAACGGGAAGAAAAGCATCTGAAGTTGCTGGAGACGCTGCACGCCATCAATCGCAAGCATGGCGACAACGTGCTGTCCATCTGCGGTTCGATACAAAAGCGCAGGGCAGGAGGAGCGATGGGGCGGTTCGTTTACCCGGTGCTGGAGTGCGGCTAACTACGGACTGATCGGTGACGATATCTGCGGGTTATTGTAAAAGCTCTTGTTGGCTGATATGGTTCTCCACGCAACCCGGGGTAACACCCGCAAGCAGCTCAGCCTCGTGAGTGGTGAAAGCCGTGACGGGGACCCGGATCAGCCGATGAGTGCTGGGATCAAAATAAACCTTTCGCGCAGCTTGAGGGGGTGAGACCCTGATCAGGCAAACCCCGGTAACGATTGCCGGGGTTTTCGTTTGGTGATGGGAAATGCAACCCATGAATTAGTGTCTGGGCTGATCCAGGCCGCTGCACACGCTCCCCAGCACCCCAACCAGAATCTCCATTCCTTCAGCCATAAGCTGGACCTGCGCTTCATTGGGCTCATTCATCCCAATCATGGCAAGAGTCTCTTCAAGCGGTAGCTCCCCATATTTAGACCGGTAGTGAGCCACGTTGAGCGCCAGCAATCGCGCGCATTCGGCGATATCATCCCTGCTCGATTTTTCTATAAGCTGGTCGGCGAGTTTGTAGTATTGTTTGAACGTCGACAGGTCAGCCATGGCAAACACCTCAATGAAGATACCGCACTTTACCCGAATCCTGCTTGCCGCTGCCACGCTGATCATGGTGTCCGTATCATCGTCTGCGGATACCTTGCACGGGAGGGTGGTGGGCGTTTCTGACGGCGACACCGTAACCGTCCTGGACAGTGCTCACCGGCAATACAAAATCCGGCTGATGGGTATCGATGCTCCCGAGAAAAAACAGCCCTATGGCAGTCGTTCCAAACAATCGATTTCTGACCTGGTATTCAACCGGCAAGTACAGGTCGAATACGATAAGACGGACAAATATGGGCGCACGATAGGCAAGATCATCGTGAATGGCATTGATGCAAACCTTGAGCAGGTCAAAACCGGC
>CAZSIO010000277.1:0-1827 GCA_964606865.1 uncultured Sideroxydans sp. | reverse complement strand
TGGATTGTGATTCCAGTTGTCGTCGGTTCGAGCCCGATCAGCCACCCCATATTCAGCCGTCGTGACAAATGACCCGCCCACTGTGGCGGGTCATTTGCATTCCATCCGTGTAAAATCGCCGCACGCCAAATCACAGGGGGCAGTCAATTGAACAAGATCAAAGGCATGATCCTTGCCGCCGGGCAGGGCACGCGGGTCAGACCGCTGACGCAGGATTTGCCCAAGCCGATGATTCCCATCCTGGGCAAGCCGGTGATGGAATATCTGGTTGAACATCTGGCGCGTTTCGGCGTGGACGAGATCATGGTCAATGTTGCCTACAAGCACTGGAAGATCGAGAACTATTTTGGCAATGGCAGCACCTGGGGGGTGAAGATCGGTTACTCCTACGAGGGTGTGTACGAATATGGCGAGATCACGCCGAAGTCGCTGGGCTCGGCCGGCGGGATGCGCAAGATCCAGGATTTTGGCGGCTTCTTCGACACCACCACCATCGTGCTGTGTGGCGACGCGCTGATCGACCTCGACATTGCGGCGGCAGTCGCGGAACACAGGACGAAGAAGGCGATGGCCAGCGTCATCACCCTCGAAGTGCCGCGTGCCGAGGTCGGCAACTATGGCGTGGTCGAGACGGATGCCGCAGGGCGTGTGCTGGCTTTTCAGGAAAAACCCCAACCGGACGCGGCGCGTTCCAATTTCGCCAGTACCGGGATTTATATCTTCGAGCCAGAGGTGATCGATCTGATTCCGCCCGGGCAAGTGTTCGACATCGGCAGCCAGCTTTTTCCGATGCTGGCCGAGAAGGGGATGCCGTTCTACGCGCAAAAGCGCCAGTTCAACTGGATCGATATCGGTCATGTGGCGGACTACTGGGAAGTGTTGCAGCGCGTGCTCAACGGGGAAGTCGCGCACATGCAGATGCCCGGCACGGAAATCAAACCCGGCATCTGGGTCGGCATCAACACCCGCATCGACTGGGACCACGTCCGGATCGAAGGGCCGGTCTATATCGATTCCGGGGTAAGCATCGAGGCCGGGGCGGAGATCATCGGCCCGGCCTGGATCACCCGGGGTTCGCAGGTCTGCCGCGATGCAAAGGTGATTCGCAGCATCCTGTTGCAATACACCCGCATCAGCCCGGGCATGATCTTCGAGGAAGCCATCGTGTCGCCGGATTATTACGTCGAGCACAGCACCGGCGAGACCTATTACCTCGGCGATGATCGTACCCCGCTGCGCTGGGGCGACGCGCGCGGGCGCTGATTGCCGTGGCACCCTTCGACAAAAACAGCATCGTCAGCGTGGGCGAGCTGAACCGCGCCGCCAAGCAGCTGATCGAGGGCGGCTTGCCGCTGCTGTGGGTGCGCGGCGAGATTTCCAATTTCGTCAACGCGGCCTCCGGCCACTGGTATTTCTCGCTCAAGGATGAGCAGGCGCAAGTGCGTTGCGTGATGTTCCGCCACAAAAGCCAGTATCTGGATTTCAAGCCGGCGAACGGGATGCAGATCGAGGTGCAGGCGCTGGCGACCTTGTATGAGGCGCGCGGCGACTTTCAGCTGACCCTGGAAAAGATGCGCCCGGCGGGCGCGGGCGCGTTGTTCGAGGCGTTCGAGCGACTGAAGTCCAAACTTGATCAAGAAGGGCTGTTCGATGCCGCACGCAAGCGCGCGCTGCCGCAATTCCCGCGACAAATCGGCATCGTGACCTCGCCTCAGGCGGCGGCCTTGCGCGATGTGCTGCGCACCCTGGCGAACCGCATGCCGAATGTGCCGGTCGTGCTGTATCCGGTGCCGGTGCAGGGCGCCGATGCGGGACAGAAGATCGCGC
>CAZSIO010000276.1:0-1833 GCA_964606865.1 uncultured Sideroxydans sp. | reverse complement strand
TGCAGGGCGATGGAGACCGCGTACTGCGGCACGCCGTGCAGAAAATTGGTGGTGCCGTCGAGCGGATCGATGATCCACAGATACTCCGACTCGCCTTGGGCGCCGCCTTCCTCTGCTAGAATCGCGTGCGTCGGATAAGCCTGCAGCAAGGCGTCCACGATGATGCGCTCGGCGGCGCGATCGACCTCGCTGACGTAATCCGCGTGGGATTTCTTGGTCACGGTGAGGTGGTCGAGGTTGTCGGCGGCGCGGTGGATCAGATTGCCGGCGCGACGCGCGGCCTTCACCGCGATGTTGAGCATGGGGTGCATATCAGTACGACCTTTTTAATGAGCTGGGGAAATCCGGCGCGCATTTTAGTTGGTATTGCCTTTTGAATAAACCTAATCCTTTCGAGAACATCCGTGTGGTGCTCAGCCACACCACCCATCCCGGCAACATCGGCGCAGCGGCGCGGGCGATGCAGACCATGGGCTTGCGCCATTTATATCTCGTCAATCCGCGCCATTTCCCCGATGCGCAGGCGACCGCGATGGCGGCAGGCGCGGATGACGTGTTGCAGCACGCAACCGTGTGCGCCTCGGTGGATGAGGCGTTGCAGGGTGTGGTGTTCACGGTGGCGATGACGGCGCGCCTGCGCGACATTGCCATCGAAGTCAAAACCCCGCGCGAGGCGATGCCGCAGGTGTTGCAGGAGGCGGTGGCGCACCCGGTGGCGCTGTTGTTTGGCACCGAGATGTCCGGCCTGACCAACGAGGAGATGGGTAAGGCGCACTTGGGGGTGAACATCCCGACTGACCCGGATTTTTCTTCGCTTAACATTGCAGCTGCGGTGCAGGTGATTGGATATGAGTTGAGCGTGGCAGCGGCAGCGTTCAAACCGGAGAATACGGCTATTCAGCCCGCGCCGCATGAGCGGGTGGAGGGGTTTTATGCGCATCTGGAAAAGACGCTGGTCGAGATCGGCTTTTTTACCACGCAGAACCCGGCACGGCTGATGCAGCGGTTGCGGCGGCTGTTCTCCAGGACCCGGCTGGAGGATGAGGAGATCAACATCCTGCGCGGTATCCTGAGCGTCGCGACCGCGTACAATGCGCGCCTGAAAAAACGTTATTTGGAAGAGCATCCAGATGTTCAAGAACATTAAAGAAGACATCGCCAGCGTTTTCGCGCGCGACCCGGCGGCGCGCACCACGTTCGAGGTGCTGACCTGCTACCCGGGCTTGCACGCGCGGATCGCCCACCGACTGACGAACTGGCTGTGGCAACACGGCATGAAATGGCTGGCGCGCTTCATCTCGCATCTCGCGCGCTGGTTGACCGGAATCGAGATCCATCCGGGCGCGACGATCGGGCGGCGTTTCTTCATCGACCACGGCATGGGCGTGGTGATCGGCGAGACCGCCGAGATCGGCGACGACGTGACGCTGTATCACGGCGTGACTTTGGGCGGCACCTCATGGAAGGAAGGCAAGCGCCACCCGACGCTGGGCAACGGGGTGGTGATCGGCGCCGGGGCGAAGGTGCTGGGGCCTATCCACATCGGCGCCGGCGCCAAGATCGGCTCCAATGCGGTGGTGGTGAAGGATGTGCCGGCGGGGGCGACGGCCGCCGGGATTCCGGCGCGCGTCCTGGACGATGCCAAAAAGTCGTCCGGTTTCAACGCCTACGGTCTCAGCATCGACCAGAACGACCCGGTGGCGAAAGCGCTGCACGGCCTGATCGGCCACAGTGTGTCGGTCGATCAGCGTATCGAACACATCCTGCAACAACTCGAAAAGATGGGTGTGCAGCTCGAAGACGAGCAGGCGACGGCCGACAAGTTCGATCCAA
>CAZSIO010000275.1:0-1838 GCA_964606865.1 uncultured Sideroxydans sp. | reverse complement strand
GCTGCCCGGCATACACCGCATCCGCGCCGAAGGCGTAGGCGGTGCGCATCTTGGCGAGCGTGCCGGCGGGGAGGAGGAGTTCAGGTGTGCGCATGATGGGTGATCACCAATCAATCCAACACCGAGACACCGGGACACAGAGGATGCACAGAGAAAGATGAATGGATTTTCTCGGTGTCCCGGTGTCTCGGTGGTGATGGCATTTCAGGCTTTTTTTGCAACGTGAATTAAGCGCGATAGCCGAGGCGATTCAGGATTTCCAGCGAAGCGTTGGCCTGGTTCAGCGTGTAGAAATGCAGCCCCGGTGCGCCGCCGGCGACGAGTTTTTCGCACAGCACGCTGACGACATCAAGGCCGAAGCTCTGGATGGATTCTGCATCATCGCCGTAGCCTTCCATGGTCTTGCGCATCCAGCGCGGAATCTCTGCGCCGCAGGTGTCGGAGAAGCGCGCGAGCTGCGAAAAACGCACGATGGGCATGATGCCGGGCACGATGGGCGCGGTAACGCCGAGCTTGCGCGTCTCGTCGACGAAGCGGAAATAGGCGTCGGCGTTGTAGAAATACTGCGTGATGGCCGAGTTGGCGCCGGCGTTGATTTTGCGCTTGAAGTTGAGCATGTCCTCGCGCGCTGAATTCGCCTGCGGATGGAATTCTGGATAGGCCGCGACTTCGACATGGAAGTGCGCGCCGGTCTGCGCGCGGATGAACGACACCAGTTCGTTGGCGTAATGAAATTCGCCGATGCTGGCCATGCCGGACGGCAGGTCGCCGCGCAAGGCCACGATGCGTTTGATTCCCATCTCTTTGTAGGTCTTCAGCAGCGTGCCGATGTTCTCGCGCGTTGCGCCCACGCAGGACAGATGCGGGGCCGCGTGGTGACCTTCGGCGTGAATCAGCTTGATGGTGTCCAGCGTGCGGTCTTGCGTCGAGCCGCCCGCGCCGAAAGTGCAGGAGAAAAATTCCGGCTTGAGCGCGGCCAGACGCTGACGCACGGCAGTCAGCTTTTCTGCGCCCTCGGGTGTTTGGGGCGGATAAAACTCGAAGCTAATCGGGATGAGTGTGTTGTCCATTTTTCCTCACCAGAAGTTGTGCGGCGGCTGCGGACAGCGCCCAGGAAAAGATACTGTACAGCACTGCGCCCAGCACGCCGTGCCAGAAACCGTCCACCACGAAGCCGCGCAGGATGGAGCCGGCGAACCAGAACATCAGGCCGTTGATGACGAAGATGAACAGTCCCAGTGTCACCACCGTGACCGGCAACGTCAGCACCAAGAAGAACGGGCGGATCAGCGTGTTGACCAGGCCGAGCACGAAGGCCGCGATGAACGCCGCCGTGAATCCGTCCACATGGATGCCCGGAACGAAACTCGCCACGGCGATCAACGCCAGCGAATTCAAGGTCCAGATGAGTAGCAGTCGTATTAGCATGTTGTTGAGTGTACCAAATACCACCTTATCATTTCCGCACAGGCATGTAGGTCGTGTTTCAACCCGACGCTGCTTTGTCGGGCTAAAGCCCGACCCACAAATTCCCGCCTGCGCGGGAATGACGGAATCTTAATAACGATAGTGGTCGGCCTTGTACGGCCCTTCCTTCGGCACGTTGATGTAAGCCGCCTGTTGGTCGGTCAACTCGGACAGTTGCGCGTTCAGCGTCTTCAGTTGCAGGCGCGCGACCTTCTCGTCCAGATGCTTGGGCAGGGTATAAACGCCCACCGGATATTTGCCCGAGTCGCGTTCCGTCCACAGTTCGATTTGCGCGATGGTCTGGTTCGCGAACGAGGACGACATCACGTAGGACGGATGGCCGGTACCGCAGCCGAGATTCACCAAGCGGC
>CAZSIO010000274.1:0-1841 GCA_964606865.1 uncultured Sideroxydans sp. | reverse complement strand
CAACATCATGCGTAGCCATGCGATTTTAACGGAGACGATGCAGAAAATAAAAATGGGCAACCTGAAATCAAGTTGCCCATTTTCTAATTGGTGCGCCGGAAGAGATTCGAACTCCTGACCCCTTGGTTCGTAGCCAAGTACTCTATCCAGCTGAGCTACGGGCGCATTTGAAAATTTACAACATACTATCTTGGCGGAGAAGGAGGGATTCGAACCCTCGATACAAGTTTAAGCTCGTATGCGCCCTTAGCAGGGGCGTGCCTTCGACCACTCGGCCACCTCTCCGAAGGCCGCGAATGATACTGACTAGAGGCTGGTCGGTCAAACAATTTATGCGTCTTCCTGCTCCAGATCAAACGCTTTATGCAGCACGCGCACAGCCAGCTCCAGATATTTCTCGTCGATGACAACGGATATCTTGATTTCCGAGGTGGAGATCATCTGGATGTTGATGCCTTCTTCCGCCAGGGTGCGGAACATCTTGCTGGCGATGCCCACGTGCGAACGCATGCCCACGCCGACCACCGAGACTTTTGCAGTCTTGTCATCCCCGACCACGGCACGCGCGCCGATGTGCGGTTGCACCTGATTTTTCAGCATATCCATCGCCTTGGCGAATTCATTGCGGTGCACGGTAAAGGAGAAATCGGTTGTGCCATCGACGCCGACGTTCTGGATGATCATGTCCACGTCGATATTGGCATCCGCCACCGGTCCCAGAACCTGGTACGCGATACCGGGTTTGTCGGGCACGCCGAGCACGGTGATCTTGGCTTCATCGCGGTTGAACGCGATCCCGGAAATGATTGCCTGTTCCATTTTGTCGTTTTCCTCGAAAGTGATCAGTGTGCCTTCGCCCTCTTCCGCGAAACTGGAAAGCACGCGCAGTTTGACTTTGTATTTGCCGGCGAACTCAACCGAGCGGATCTGCAATACCTTGGAGCCGAGGCTGGCCATCTCCAGCATCTCCTCGAAGGTGATGCTCTTCAGGCGGCGCGCCTCGGGCACCACGCGCGGATCGGTGGTATAGACGCCATCCACGTCGGTGTAGATCTGGCATTCGTCGGCATTCAGCGCGGCCGCGATGGCGACGCCGGTGGTGTCCGAGCCACCGCGTCCCAGCGTGGTGATGTTGCCTTCCTCATCCATGCCCTGAAATCCGGCAACGATCAGGATATTGCCGTTGTCCAGGTCATTGCGCATGTTCTCCTCGTCGATGCTGACGATGCGCGCTTTGGTGAAAGCGCTGTCCGTCAGGATCTTGACTTGCGCCCCGGTGTAGCTTTTCGCCTTCAGTCCAAGCTCTTTCAGCGCCATCGCCAGCAGGCCGATCGTGACTTGTTCGCCGGTGGAGATGACCACATCCAGCTCGCGCGGATCGGGGTTGCTTTGGATCTCTTTGGCCAGCGCGATCAGGCGGTTGGTTTCGCCGCTCATGGCGGACACCACCACCACGACCTGATGTCCCTGCGCCTTGTATTTCGCGATGCGCTGCGCCACGTTCTTGATGCGCTCCGGACTGCCGACCGAAGTGCCGCCGTATTTCTGTACGATCAATGCCACAATGAATGCCTGCGTCGTTTTTAAAGTGGGCGGCATTCTATCCGAACTGCCGCCAAAATACGATGACCCCTCTGCTAAACTGCGGCGGTTCACATAGAATTCCCGACCATGAGCAAAATCGCCCAGCGCCCCTACTCCGCACCGCTTGCCCAACAACTGGTGGCGGCCGGTGTCGCACCCCTGTTGGCGCGGCTCTATGCGGCGCGCGGCATCGCCGATGCGAGTCAACTGGACACCGATATCAAACGCCTGCTGCCGTTCAACTTGCTGAAGAATGC
>CAZSIO010000273.1:0-1852 GCA_964606865.1 uncultured Sideroxydans sp. | reverse complement strand
TACAGGTGCGCAACAAGATGGTGGCGGCCTACAACGACATCATGAACATGCAGGTGTAAAAATCCAGATTTCATCCCAACTGCGGCGTTGCGGAAAAAATTTCTTGCCTACATATCAACCAGATGCTGCGCTGCAAAACCAAGTTTCAGAGGAGGGTAACCTTTAGGTTGGCCGGAACTAAAATTTTTCCCGCGCCTTGCATTTGGGCGAACTCTGAATTTCTCGCGTATTGGATGGGTCGGGTTAAAACCCGAGCCGCACCTACATGCGCGTGCAATCCGCCCAGTTGTTCGGCGTCTCGAACAGGCGCACGCGCACCAGGCGCAAGTGATTGCCGAAGGTGTCGCGGTAAGCTTCATGCAGCAGGTCGAACGCGATTCGCGCCAGGTTCTCCGCCGTCGGCACCGCCTCCAGCACCACGGTCTTGTGATCCGGCAGCGTCTGCAAAAAATCCAGCACCACTTTATCCTTGCACCAGACCAGAAAAGCGTGATCCCACGCATCCACCACGCGTTCCTTGGCGATGCGCTTCACGTCCGAGAAATCCATCACCATGCCCTGTTCCGACACGCCTTCGGCGGTGATGACATCGCCCGCCAGGGTGATCTCGATGGCATAGCGGTGGCCGTGCAGATGTTTGCACTGGCTGGTGTGGTTGGGGATGCGGTGGCCGGCGTCGAATTCCAGCCTTCGGGTGATCTGCATGATGCGTGTCTTGAAAAAAGTGGCGCGGATTATAGCTTGAATGCAGCGACGGCACGGCGGAAGGCTTGCCGTGACAAGCTATCGTCTCGCGCCTGATAGCGCAAGGCGACGTAACGGGCTGCGAGTTCTTGCATCCGCGCGGCGAGTTCAGGGCGCACTTGGGCAATCCGCGCGGCGTAATCCCGCGGTCCCTCGTGCGGCGCTCGCGGCAAGCCTGCCTTTTCCAGTTTGCGGCACAGTTTGAGCCAGGCCGCCTGCACCGGGTCGCGGCTGCGCACCACCAGCCGGCGCAACAGAATGAGGGTGAACAGACCGACCAGAATGAAGATGCCCGCCAGCATGTTGAGCGCCATCTTTTGCCAGGTGATGTCTTCCATGCCGAGGCGGGTGAGAAAAGCGAACTGCGTTTCCGGGTTGTAGCCCAGTACCCACTGGTTCCACCGGTTGGCCAGCGCATCCCAATTGAAACGCAACTCGCGCAGCCATTGCGGCGGATTGCGCGCCATGAACGGCAGCACGGCAGTGTTGGACACGGCGGCCGATAGCCCGCTCTGGATGCGCGCGGGGGCGATGGCGGCGGTGGGGTCGTAACGCACCCAGCCGCGCTCCGGCAACCATGCCTCGGCCCACGCATGGGCATCCGACTGGCGCACGATGTAGTAATTCCCCAGCGCGTTGTATTCGCTGCCCTGATAACCGGTGACCACCCGTGCCGGCACGCCGGCGGCGCGCAGCAGAAACACGAAACTGCCGGCGTAATGTTCGCAGAAACCTTGTTTGGTGCTGAACAGGAATTCGTCGATGCCGTTGGCACCGAGCAGCGGCGGTTCCAGCGTGTACACAAAGCCGCCCTGGTTGAAGTAGCCCAGCACGGTGCGCACCAACCTTTCATTAATCCCGGCAGGTCGATTACTCCCTCTCCCGCCGGGAGAGGCTTGGCCTGTCCTGAGCTTGTCGAAGGAGGGTGAGGGAGTCGCTTCCGCTTCGGCGCGCCAAGCTGCCGCGAGTTTGCGCGCCTGCGGATTGAAGCCGCGCGGCAGGGCGAGGGCGCGCCGCATCTGCTGCGGCGGCTCCTCCAGGTTGGCGCGGTAACTGAGGAATGAGCTGGCCTGGTAGCGGATGCGCGCATTCACCGGATTGCGGCTCA
>CAZSIO010000272.1:0-1857 GCA_964606865.1 uncultured Sideroxydans sp. | reverse complement strand
CGAATTCCAGGCCGGCGCGCAAACGCGCCACCAGCGCATTCAGTTGCGCCAGACACGCCGTGTCCGCATCGCTCAACACCTCCACCCCGAATTGTGCCGTCTCCAGCAAACCTGCCGCATGCGACAAGCGCGCGTGATCAGCCTGCAGGGTTTGCCATTCGCCGTCGGAGAAATTCAGTGTCTCCAGTTCGCGCCGCTGGAAATTCAACAGTTCACGTTCGGCGGCCACTGCCTCGGCATTCTGTTCGAGCTGCGTGCGGCGGCGCTGCAAGGCCTGCCACGCTTGATAGCGCTCGGCGACCTGCTCACTGACTTTGCCCAATCCGGCATGGCTATCCAGCAGCTCGCGCTGCGCCCCGGCGCGGAGCAGCGATTGGTGCGCATGCTGGCCATGGATATCGAGCAGGAGTTCCCCCGCCGCGCGCATCTGTTGCAGGGTCGCGCTGCTGCCGTTGATGAAACCGCGCGAGCGGCCGCCGCTATCCAGCGTGCGCCGCAACAGGCACACATCGTCGTCGCCCGCCAGCGCCTGTTCGCGCAGCCAGGCCTGCAAGGTTGGCAAGGCGCCGATGTCGAATTCGGCAGCGATCTCGGCACGTTCACACCCGCTGCGCACCATGCCGGCATCGCCGCGCTCGCCCAAGGCCAGGGACAAGGCGTCGATCAGGATGGATTTGCCCGCACCGGTTTCGCCGGTGAGCGCGGTGAAACCCGATGAAAATTCGAGTTCGAGGATTTCGACAATGACGAAGTTGCGGATGGAAAGGTACTTCAGCATGGATTAGCGTAAATCTCCAGTTGCCAAAACAAATCTTGCCCACGCGGAGGCGCGGAGACACGGAGAAAAACGCCTTGCCGCCGCATTCTTCGCGGCTCCACGTGAGGCCATTTCAGCAGGGGGTAAAGATTCATCATCCGGGTTGGCTTAATGCCACGTACGTTAGAGCGTTTGGTTCCACAGCAGTTTTTCGCGCAAGGTATGGTAGTAGCTGTGTCCCTGCGGGTGCAACAGACAGGCAGGCTTGGCATAGCGGCTGACAATGATCTTGTCGTGCAGTTGCAGGTCGACGTTGGTGTGGCTGTCGTAGCGCACGCAAATGTCGCCGGTGCGGTGCATCAGCAACTCGATCTCGGAACTGCCTCTGACCACGATGGGACGATTGCTCAACGAATGCGGGCACACCGGCACCAGCTGCAGCACATCCAGACCGGGATGAATGATCGCGCCGCCGGCCGACATGGCATAAGCGGTGGAACCGGTGGGGGTGGAAATGATGAGGCCGTCGGCGCGCTGGTTGTAGAGATATTCGCCGTCGATGCGCACCTCGAACTCCACCATGCTGCTGATGTTGCTGCGGTGCACCACCACCTCGTTGAACGCCAGCCCGTTGTAGATCTCCTGCCCGTCGCGCAACACCCGCGCCGACAGTAGCAGGCGCTCTTCGGTGATGAACTTGCCCTCCAGCATGGCGCCGATTTCGGCTGTCATGTTTTCCACGGTGAGGTCGGTGAGGAAGCCCAGCCGCCCCTGATTGACCCCGACCAGCGGCACACCGTGCGGCGCCAGGGTGCGCGCGATGTTGAGCATGGTGCCGTCGCCGCCGATGACAATCGCCAGATCGACCGCGCGCGCGATCTCATCCAATGACAACGCGGTAAAAGAATGGTCGCGCAGATGTTCCGCCGCCAGCCCGTCCACCACCACGCGCAGGCCGCGCGCGGCGAGAAAATCGCCAAGGCGCAGCATTGGCTCCGCCACCTCGGGTGATTTCTGCTTGCCAATGATGGCAATGGTCTGGAAGGGGAATTTCATGGTGCGGGATTAAACCATATCGGGCGCATAGCCGCCACGTCAGG
>CAZSIO010000271.1:0-1861 GCA_964606865.1 uncultured Sideroxydans sp. | reverse complement strand
TTGAGCGCCGCGCCAGCATCGGTTTGGCCGGTATCTATGCCCTGCGCATGCTGGGCTTGTTCATCATCCTGCCGATCTTCGCGCTGTATGCCGAGAAACTGCCGGGCGGGCAGAGTCATTTTCTGATCGGGGTCGCGCTGGGTGCATATGGCCTGACGCAGGCGATTCTGCAGATTCCTGCCGGCTGGCTGTCCGACCGTTACGGGCGCAAGCCCATCATCATCATGGGTTTACTGTTGTTTGCGGCGGGCAGTTTCATCGCGGCCTCGGCGGATGACATTTACTGGATCATCGCCGGACGGGTGATTCAGGGCGCGGGGGCGATCAACGCGGCGGTGATGGCGCTGACGGCAGACCTGACGCGCGAGGAGCACCGTACCAAGGCGATGGCCCTGATCGGCATCTCCATCGGCATTACGTTCTCGATTTCAATGGTGCTGTCACCGATTCTGTACCGTCTCATCGGCATGTCCGGCATCTTCACGCTGGTCGGCGTGCTGGCTTTCGTCTCCATCGCGGTCGTGATCTGGTTCATCCCCAAGCCGGGAATCACGCGCTTCCATTCCGATACGGAAGCCAATACCGGCAAACTTAAAGAAG
Source organism: uncultured Sideroxydans sp. (assembly GCA_964606865.1). Taxonomy (GTDB): domain Bacteria; phylum Pseudomonadota; class Gammaproteobacteria; order Burkholderiales; family Gallionellaceae; genus Sideroxyarcus. The sequence goes on along the minus strand of CAZSIO010000271.1, from coordinate 1,261 downwards.
TATTGCGCAACAAGGATCTGCTGCGCATGGATTTTGGCGTATTCACCCTGCACGCGATCCTGATGTCGGTGTTCATGCAGGTGCCGTTCATCCTGCGCGCCGACGGGCTGGATGCGCAGCACCAGTGGCAGGTGTACCTGCCGGTGATGCTGATTGCCTTTGCGCTGATGGTGCCGCCGATCATCGTGGCAGAGAAGAAGGCGAAGTTGAAGCAGGTATTTATGCTCTCGATCATAATGGCGGCGCTGGGGCAACTTGGCATCCTGTTCATGCAGGACAGCGTGTGGGGCGTGGCACTCTCGTTGCTGGTGTTCTTCACCGCCTTCAATGTGCTGGAAGCGACGCAGCCCTCCATCGTCAGCAAGATCGCGCCGCTGGCCGCCAAGGGCACGGCGATGGGTGTGTTCAGCAGTGTGCAGTTTCTGGGTGCGTTCTTCGGTTCGGCCATGGGCGGCTTGCTGATGCAACTCTACGGCGGCAATGCGGTGTTGGTGTTCGCCGTGCTTATGCTGCTACTGTGGCTGGTCGTGGCTTCGTCCATGCGTCCGCCGCAAGCGCTGATGACCAAAATGTATCACTTGCCGGAGATGAATGAAGATGCGGCGGGCAAGTTGCGGCAGTCTCTGGCACAATTGCGCGGTGTAAAAGAAGTGCTGGTGGTGGCAGGGGAGCAAATCGCCTGCCTCAAGGTTGAGATGAGCGGGTTCGACGAGAACGCGATTGAAAATATGGTGAAAGGGGCATGACATGTCGGTTAACAAGGCAATTCTGATCGGGCGTCTGGGCAAGGACCCGGAGACGCGTTACATGACCAACGGCGAAGCGGTGACCAATGTGTCGCTGGCGACTTCGGAGAACTACAAGGACAAGAGCGGCGAGAAGCAGGAACGCACCGAATGGCACAATCTGGTGTTCTACCGCCGTCTGGCCGAGATTGCCGGCGAATACCTGAAGAAGGGCTCCCTCATCTATGTCGAAGGCCGCATCCAGAACCGTAAATACCAGGATAAGGAAGGCAAGGATCGTTATATCAGCGAGATCGTTGTCAACGAGATGAAGATGCTCGGCAGCAAGTCCACCGGCGGCAGCTTTGAAGTCGTGGAGAACCAATCATCTGCGCCGGCGCGCAGCGCACCGGCAGCCAAGCCGGCCGCACCGGCGGCCAAAGGAAATTTCGATAACTTTGACGACGACATTCCGTTCTGACCCGGAATGGAATCGCAAAAAATGACCGCTTCGGCGGTCATTTTTATTGGTGCGT
>CAZSIO010000270.1:0-1862 GCA_964606865.1 uncultured Sideroxydans sp. | reverse complement strand
CGGCGATCTTCACCGCCACGCGGCGCGCGATCTGTTTATAGACCTTGCTGAGTTTGCCATCCGGATCGGCCACCACCGTCGGCTTGCCGGAATCCGCCTGTTCGCGGATATGGATGTCGAGCGGCAGGCTGCCGAGGAATTCCGTGTTGTAGTCGGCACACATCTTCTCCCCGCCGCCCGCACCGAAGATGTGTTCCTCGTGGCCGCATTTTGAGCAGATATGCGTGCTCATGTTTTCGACGATGCCGATGATCTTCACATCAACCTTCTCGAACATCTTGAGCCCTTTGCGCGCATCCATCAGCGCGATGTCCTGCGGCGTGGTGACGATCACGGCGCCGGTCACCGGCACTTTTTGCGCCAGGGAGAGCTGGATGTCGCCGGTGCCCGGCGGCAGATCAACCACGAGGTAGTCCAGATTGTCCCATTTTGTCTGGTGCAGCAGTTGATCCAGCGCCTGCGTCGCCATCGGGCCGCGCCAGATCATCGGTGTGTCGGCATCAATGAGAAAGCCGATCGACATCACTTGCAGCCCGTAGTTTTGCATGGGCTGCATGCTCTTGCCGTCGGCAGAATCCGGGTTACCCGTGATGCCCAGCATGGTGGGCTGCGAGGGGCCGTACACGTCGGCGTCCAGCACTCCGACGCGCGCACCCTCGGCCGCCAGCGCCAAAGCCAGATTGACCGCGGTGGTGGACTTGCCCACCCCGCCCTTGCCGGAGGCCACGGCGATGATGTTCTTCACGCCGTCCACCAGCTTCACCCCGCGCTGTACCGCATGCGGCACGACTTTGCTGGAGACATTCGCCTCTACCTTGCCGACACCCGGCAACGCGGATTTGAGGTGGCTTTCAACCAGCGTCTTGATCTCGCCCCACACGCTTTTCGCCGGATAGCCCAGCAGGATGTCCAGCGTTATGTCATTGCCGCTGATCTGGATGTTCTTGACCGATTTGCCGCTCACAAAATCCTTTTTTGTGTTGGGGTCGACCAGGTTTTTCAGGGCATTCTGTACATCGATTTCAGTAAAACTCATTATGGACTCCGGTCTGATTGGATTCTGGTTTGGATCGAGGGCGTGATTCTACTTGAGATATGGGCATCGCGTAAAAGTCGCGGCATTCATTCCCGGCACCGCCATGATTTATACTTCCGGCCCGAATATCCACACCGCATGCCATGAAATCACTGACACTGCTGTTGCTGCTCGCCACGCTGACCGCCTGCGGCAGCGCGCCGACACGCCAGAACGATGCGTCCGCCGCGCAGATGAACGAACTGGTGATGTACGCGATGAGCCTGGCCGACACACCTTACCGTTACGGCGGCAACAACGTCGGCGCCGGGTTCGATTGCAGCGGTTATGTGCGGCACGTCTATGCGCAGGTGCTCGACCTTGAGCTGCCGCGCACCAGCAAACAGATCAGCCGCGTCGGCACGCCACTGCATCCTGCCGAATTGCGCCCGGGCGATCTGGTCTTCTACGACACCCAACGCAGTCCCTACTCGCATGTCGGTCTCTATATCGGTGACGGAAAATTCGTCCATTCACCGAAGAGCGGCGACCGCATTCGGGTGGAACGCATGGAGCTCAACTACTGGAAGACGCGTTTCAGCGGCGCCCGGCGTATGCGCTGAAAGTATCAGGATTCATCCCGGCAGGAAGCTGTCATGCTTAAGCATGACCCACAAAACCATCGCCGCCTGTAGGTCGGGTTTCAACCCGACAGCTTTACTTGATCCGCCATCCAAGTCGGGATGAATCCCGACCTACAAAATGTCCCAGGAGCAGTATGTTCAACCATGTCCGTCGCGCAGGGCCTGCGCCAGTTGATGCACCGACAGCGCGTAAAAACTGCTGA
>CAZSIO010000269.1:0-1871 GCA_964606865.1 uncultured Sideroxydans sp. | reverse complement strand
CGTGCCCAAAATCTTTTGCGGCGGGCACGCTGATGCCCGTCGCCCCCACCGCCTGCGTCGCCAGGGCATACACCGCAAACGCATGCGCCGAATAGACCACCTTGTCGCCCGGCGTGAGGAAGGCGCGCGCCGCGAGTTCCAGCAAATCGTTCGAGCCGTTGCCCAGCGTGATGTTGGCATGCGCCACACCATAGCGTTTATGCAGCGCGTCTTTCAGCTCGAAGCCATTGCCGTCGGGATACAGCGCGATAGTCTTGATCGCCTCCTGCATCGCCGCCACTGCGGCCGAACTGGCGCCCAAAGGATTCTCGTTGGAGGCCAATTTGACGATGCCGGTGATGCCCAGCTCGCGCTCCAGCTCGGCAATCGGCTTGCCCGGCTGGTAAGGCGCGATGGCGCGGATGTAAGGAGGTGCCAAATCACAGTAATTCATAACATCAAAATCCACCACAGTGTCACAGAGACACAGGGAACCCAGAAGCAAACAAAAACAACAACCTTCTACTTTTGTTTTGTTTTTCTCTGTGTCTCTGTGTCTCTGTGGTTAGTTTTTCAATAAATCAAACAGCAACCGGATAGGAACCCAGCACCTTGACGAAGGCCGCGATCTGCTTCAGTTGCGCCAATGCGGCCGCGACTTCCGGCTCGGATTGATGGCCTTCAATATCCACGTAGAACACGTACTCCCACAGCCCGGTGCGCGACGGGCGCGATTCCAGCTTGCTCATCGACACGCCGTGCTGCGCCAGCGGCAGCAGCAGGTCGTGCACTGCGCCCGGCCGGTTGGGCGCGGACATGACGAGTGAGGTCTTGTCGCGGCCGGAAGGCGCGACGTTCTGCTTGCCGATGACCAGAAAGCGCGTGGTGTTGCGCGCATCATCCTCGATGTTTTGCGCCAGCACCTTGAGCTTGAAATTCGCCGCCGCCTGCGCGCCCGCCACTGCGGCCGCAAACGACTCGTCGGCAGCCAGGCGTGCCGCATCGGCGTTGCTGGAGGCGGTGACGCGCTCCGCATGCGGCAAATGCGCGTTCAACCAGCCCTGGCATTGCCCGAACGATTGCGGATGCGAATACACCTTGCGGATCAGCGCCAGCTCGTTCTCGTTCGACAACAGGCACTGGTGCACCTGCAACAACACTTCGCCGCAAATTTTCAGGTTGCTGTCGAGCAGCAGATCGAGGGTGCGCCCTATCGCCCCTTCGGTCGAATTTTCCACCGGCACCATGCCGTAGTTGGCCGTGCCGCTTTCCACCGCCGCGAACACACCGTCGATTGAATCGGCGGGAATGCCCTCCGTTGCCTGGCCAAAACGCTGGAACACCGCGGCTTCACTGAAGGTGCCGTGCGGTCCGAGATAGGCCACGCGCAGCGGCGCTTCCAGCGCACGGCAATGCGAGATGATCTCGGTGAACACTTGCTTGACGCCGGTATCGGACAGGGGGCCGCGATTCGCCTGCAACAGGCGCTGCAGGATCTGCGCTTCGCGCTCCGGGCGCAACACCACATCGCCGCCCTTGGCATGGCCGATCCGTTGCGCCAGTTCGGCACGCTGATTGACCAGGCGCAGCAGTTCGTCGTCCAACTGGTCGATCTGCGCGCGATAACGTTTCAGCTCGTCGCTCATGCGTCCGCCTCCAACGGCAACGCGCGCACCTTGAGCACGCCGGGGATCGCGGCGATCTGCGCGATCAGCTTGTCCGGTGCCGGACTGTCGATATCGACCAGGGTATAAGCCATGTCGCCGCGCGACTTGTTCATCATGTTATGGATGTTGATGCCAGCCGCCGCCAGCGCGCTGGAAATCTGCCCCAGCATGTTCGGCACATTGGCATTCGCCACCGCCAGTCTGGCCGCCGACTCGCGCGGCATG
>CAZSIO010000268.1:0-1872 GCA_964606865.1 uncultured Sideroxydans sp. | reverse complement strand
ATGTGTTCCGCGTCGATATGCGCCTGCGCCCCTACGGCGACAGCGGGCCGCTGGTGATGAGTTTCGGCGGGCTGGAGGAATATCTGGTGGCGCAGGGGCGCGAATGGGAACGCTACGCCTGGATCAAGGCGCGCGTGGTCTCACCGCCGCACGATCCGCACAGCGCCGAACTGGATCGGCTGGTGCAACCTTTCGTGTTCCGCAAATATCTCGATTTCGGCGCCTTCGATTCGATGCGCAAACTGCATGCGCAGATCCGCGCGGAAGTGGTGAGGCGCGAACGCCAGCACAACATCAAACTGGGCGCCGGCGGCATCCGCGAGATCGAATTCATCGCGCAGGTATTCCAGTTGATCCGCGGCGGGCGCGACCCGCAGTTGCGCCTCCGCCCGACGTGCGAGGTATTGCGCCTGCTGGCGCAGTCTGGAGAATTGCAACCCGCTGTCGTGCAACAACTGGACGCAAGCTATGTCTTCCTGCGCAACCTGGAACACCGCCTGCAATATTGGGACGACCAGCAAACACAGATGCTGCCGGAAGCTGCCGAACAGCAGGCGATCATCGCGCAGGCCATGGGCTATGCCGACTACGCCACCCTGCTCGCCGACCTCGATCCGCTGCGCGCCTTCGTCAATGCACAATTCGAGGCGGTGTTTGGCAGCAAGCAGGAAAGTGGCGACGAGGCGCTGTGGCGGGAAGACAGTGACAGCGAGGCGCTGACGGCGGCACTGGGTGAACTGGGTTACCGCGAAGCCTCCGCGCTGGCAGAAATGCTGCAACAATTCCGCGGCAGCAACCGTTATCGCCAACTCCCCGAAGCCAGCCGACAACGCATGGATAGTCTGTTGCCGCGCTTCATCCGCCTGTGCGCGGCAGAACAGAACCGCGATGACGCGTTGCGCCGCGCGCAGATACTGCTGGAAGCCATCGCGCGCCGCGCCTCGTATCTCGCCTTTCTCGCCGAATATCCGCAGGCACTGCCCCGGCTGGTGCACATGCTGGCTGCCAGCGCGTGGGCCGGCGACTATCTGACCCAGCACCCCATCCTGCTCGACGAATTACTCGACACACGCGAACTTTACAGTGCTCCGGATTGGCCGCAGCTGGATGCGCAACTGGCCGCACAACTCGAAGCCCACAGCGGCGATACCGAACGCGAGATGGATGTGCTGCGCCAATTCCAGCAGGCGCAAACCTTCCATCTGCTGGCGATGGACCTGCAAGGCGTGTTGCCGCTGGAAAAATTGAGCGACCACTTGAGCGATCTCGCCGACCTGGTCCTGCGCCATGTCCTGCGGCTGTGCTGGCGCGACCTGCGCCAGAAACACCGCGAGCAACCGTGCTTCGCCATCATCGCCTACGGCAAACTGGGCGGGCGGGAACTGGGCTACGCCTCCGATCTCGATCTGGTTTTCCTGTACGACGATGAGCAGCCCGATGCCGGGCAGATCTACGCGCGACTGGCACAGCGCATCAACACGCTGATCTCCAGTCATACCGCCGCCGGACGTCTGTATGAGGTCGATCTGCGTTTGCGCCCGAACGGCGAAAGCGGCCTGCTGGTCAGTTCCGTCGAGGCCTTTGAGACCTACCAGCGCGAACACGCCTGGGTGTGGGAGCATCAGGCATTGACCCGCGCCCGTTTCTGCGCGGGCGATCCTGCGGTAGGCAACCGCTTCGAACAGATGCGCAAAGCGATACTCTGTCTGCCGCGCGATACGGCCAAGCTGCAACACGAAGTGCTGGAGATGCGGCGCAAGATGCACGACGGACACCCCAACCACAGCGATCTGTTCGACATCAAACATGACAGCGGCGGCATGGTCGATATCGAATTCATGGTGCAGTTCCTGGTGCTGGCGCATGCCGCGC
>CAZSIO010000267.1:0-1876 GCA_964606865.1 uncultured Sideroxydans sp. | reverse complement strand
CAGCACTCGCGGACGGTCACATCCCCGCTGCGCGGGGCCCCTGCTCCCTGTTGGCTCCGGCATAACCTGAAGGTTAGCCTGCGCCGCAACAAGTCGCTGCGCGCCGTGTTGTCGTGCTGCTATTCCCACTCCAACGCCCCTTTCATCCATTCGTAGATGAAGCCAACCACAAGGATGGCCAGGAAAACCATCATGGAGACAAAACCGAAAGTGCCGATTTCCTTAAGGACGATCGCCCAGGGAAACAGGAAGGCGATTTCAAGATCGAACAGGATAAACAGGATGGCAACGAGATAGAAACGCACGTCGAATTTCATGCGCGCGTCTTCAAAGGCCTCGAAGCCGCATTCGTATGGGGATAATTTTTTTTCGTCGGGGCGGTTCGGGCCAGCCAGCATGCCCAGAACCAAGGGCGCGATACCAATTACCAAAGCGATGCAGATGAACAACAGTACCGGAAAATAATTTTCCAACATGCTTCAGTTCCCCCTCCGTGAGTCCGCAATATAGCGGAGTTCAAAGCGATGCTCTAGCTCTTTTTGACCTTCGGCTGCAACAGCCCGGTTCTAATTGATTTTATTTTTTATCTGGTGCGGGGCATGGGACTCGAACCCACACGTCCTTTCGGACACAGCCACCTCAAGGCTGCGCGTCTACCAATTCCGCCAACTCCGCATAGTGCCGATTATCTCGGTATTTCCTTGACCTTGGAATCCGGTGCATCCACAGCGGCAGGTGCGCTCTTTTGCAACGCGTTGACATCAACCCTGTCCATCACACCGGTCTCTTGCGCGGGTTGCGCATACAGATAAGTCAAAGTCAGGCTGGTGATGAAAAAGACCGTGGCAGCAACCGCCGTACTCCGGCTCAAAAAGTTGGCTGAACCGCTGGAGCCGAACAGGCTGCCCGCCGACCCCGAACCAAACGCAGCACCCATGTCAGCCCCTTTACCGTGCTGCACCAGCACCAGACCGACCAGAATCACTGCCGTTACGATATGCACCACCCAAACCAATGTTTCCACGCTCGACTCCAGACTACCGTTATTGTTGCGCGGCGCGACAGATCGCCACGAATTCTTCCGCCACCAGCGATGCACCGCCGATCAGCCCACCATCAATGTCCGGCATCGCCATCAGTTCTGCGGCGTTGCCGGGTTTCATGCTGCCTCCGTAGAGGATTTTCAAGTCTTGCGCCACCTTGCCATCAAGCTGCGCGACACGCTGCCGGATAAACGCATGAACGGCTTGTGCCTGTTCCGGTGTCGCGGTCTTGCCGGTGCCGATGGCCCAAACCGGCTCGTACGCGATGACCGTCTTGGCCACCGACTCCGCGCCAGCGTGATTGAGCACCACTTCCAACTGTTTTGCCACGACCTGCTCGGTCACGCCGTTTTCGCGTTCCTGCAGCGTCTCGCCCACGCAGAAAATAGGCGTCATGCCAAACTTGATTGCCGCGTCAAACTTGGCGGCAGCGATCTCGTTGCTCTCATGGAACAGTGCGCGCCGCTCACTGTGGCCGATGATGACATAGCGGCAACCGAAATCGGCCAGCATGCCGGGTGCAACCGCGCCCGTGAAGGCTCCCTGCTCGTGCTGGCTCAGGTTTTGCGCACCCCAGGCGATATTGCTGCCCTGCAACATGGACTGCGCCTGCGCCAGGTAGGGATAGGGCACACACACACCGTAGTCCGCACCGCGCAGATCTTTCACGCCCGCCAGCACCGCCTCCAGCAACGCTTTGTTGCGCGCCAGATTGCCGTGCATCTTCCAGTTCCCCACCACTAGCTTGCGACGCATTTGGATTCAGCTTTCTGCTTTGCACTCGTTTAGAGGGCGCCGATGTTACCGTTGAATCGCCACCGGGTCAATTTTCA
>CAZSIO010000266.1:0-1880 GCA_964606865.1 uncultured Sideroxydans sp. | reverse complement strand
AGACGGGGATTTCGGTCGGATGATTCTGTTCTGCCGTGCCGAGTCGCGCGGCGACAGCAGTCGTATTATCGGCACGCCCCGCCTCGCGCTTGACAGCCCTGTCGATCAGTTCGTTCAGGACGGTTGGCAGTGAGGGTGCGACCAGCATTTTCATCAATTCTTTTTCCTCGAGCGGGCTCCAGAAACCATCGCTGCACAGCAACAGCGTATCGCCGTCCTGCACGTCGGTGCAGGGAGATACTTCCGTGTAGAACATGTCCTCCACGCCGCCCAGACAGTTGGTGATCTTGTTGCGGTCGGGGTGCGTCTTCATCTCTTCCGCGCTGATGATCCCCCAGTCCGCCCATTGCTGTACCACCGAATGATCGTGGCTCACCATCGCCACCTTGCCGCCGCGCAACAGATAAAAACGCGAATCGCCCGCGTGCGCGACCCACACCTTGCCATCCTGCACCAGCGCCGCCACGCAGGTTGTGCCCGGATTGCCGCCCAGTTTTTGCTCAAGCGCGTATTCAATAATCGCGTCATGCGCGGCACGCATGGTGGCGCGGAGAAAAACTTCCGGCTCGTGCACCCGCCCCGATTCCAATCGGCTGAAGGCGCGCATGAACGTATAGACAGCCATTTGCGCGGCAATCTCGCCATGCAGATGGCCGCCCATGCCGTCGGCCAGCAGCAGCAGCAGCGCATCGTTGGTATAGGCATAGCCGGCGCGGTCCTGATTGTATCTGCGTCCGCCAATATGGTTGGCCTGGTGAATGACAAACTTCATCTATCTTTTCCGCTGAATTGAATGCCACACGCTGCCGGCAACACGTTGGTGCGGAGCACTCTCGTGGGCAATGGGTTGCAAGCGGCAGCTCCCGCATTCGGCTGATGCGCTGCAACGTGTCACAACCGCGCGCCAAGGCAAGGTTTCGCAATCGTAATATAATGCGCGCCGTTCAGCCCGTATTTTTTCCAGCCACCCGGAGTCTCCATGATCTACAGCATGACCGGCTTTGCCGCGGCAGCCGCCGAAATTGATGGCGGCTCGCTCACCCTCGAATTGCGCTCGGTCAACCATCGCTATCTTGACCTGCAGCTGCGCCTGCCGGATGAATTGCGCAGTCAGGAACCGGCGCTGCGCGAGGCGATCAGCGCACAAATCAGCCGCGGCAAAGTGGAGTGCCGGGTCAGTTACGCGCAGCGCCAGACGGTCCGGCATCCGGCCCAGCTTAATCTGGATGTGGTGCGCCAACTGGGCGCGTGGAGTGCACAGATACGCGCAGCCCTGCCCGGCGCAGATGAACTTGCGGTGATCGATGTGTTGCACTGGGATGGGGTACTGGAAAATCCAGGCACAGATAAAGATACCGTGCACACTGCCCTGCAGGGTTTGTTGCAGCAGGGCTTGCAGGAATTTGCCGCCGCGCGGCGGCGCGAAGGTGAAAAGCTCGCCACTTTCCTGCAGCAGCGCGTGGCGCAGATCGAAACCTTGCGCGGCGCTGTCGCCCCGCGTATTCCGGATGCGATTGCCGCTTATGAAGCCAGGTTGCGCGCACGCCTGCTGGATGCGCTGGGCGGCGACGATGATGAGCGTGTACGCCAGGAGATTACTCTGTACGCCAGCAAAATCGATGTCGATGAGGAACTTTCGCGCCTCGCCGCGCATCTGGCCGAAGTTCGCCGCGCCCTTGAGAAGGGGGGTGCCGTCGGCAAACGACTTGATTTTCTGATGCAGGAATTACATCGCGAGGCCAACACGCTTGGCGCAAAATCGGTGGATGCGGAAGTCTCGCGTTGCGCCATGGAAATCAAGCTGCTGATCGAGCAAATGCGCGAGCAAGTACAAAACATCGAATAGGAGAACACTATGTCCGGCAGTCTTTTCGTCATCA
>CAZSIO010000265.1:0-1883 GCA_964606865.1 uncultured Sideroxydans sp. | reverse complement strand
CCAAAATCCTTGACGGTTATGTCCGCGCGTCCTTTCGCATCCTCCAGATAAGCCTGCAACAAAGCCTCTCCCGTCATCTGCCGGATTTGTTGCGCGTAACTCTCGCGTTTCTGCGGCTCGATGACAGCCACATTCTTTACCCCCTCGATGCGCGCGATGACATATCCCTGTTGCGCATCTTCCACGGCAACATAAGTGGGCAACTTATCCACCTTTGCCGCAAAGATCAGGCGCGACAATTCCGGATTCAGATCGCTGCGCTGCGCCCGCATCAGGCTCTGCGCCTTACCCCACTGCAAAGAAACTTTCTCGCCGCGTTGCAACTGCGCCAGCATGGATGCGCCCTGCTTGGCGGCGGCTTGCAAGGCCGCCTGATCCTGCAACTGCTTGCGAATCTCGGCAGAAACTTCCTGCAGGGGACGCGCGCTGGCCGCGCGATGTTCCGTCACCCGTGCCGCCAGCAAAGTGTTCGAGGCAACTTCGATCGCACTGGTATTGCGCTTGTTTTTTACCGCGTCTTCGGAGAACACGGCCTGCAGGATTTTATCCGTCCACAATCCGGACGGTTGTTGCCCGCGTGTCAACCAGACCGACTTCTGCACTTTGCCACCCACCAATTCCGCTGCCGGCTGCAGGCTGTCACTCTGTTCATAGACAGTGTTATTGAATTGCTCGGCCAATTCGGCGAATCGATCATTGGCACGTTGCAATTTGAGCGCTTGCACGATTTGCGCCTTCACCTCGGCCAACGGTTTGATTTTGCCAGGCCGGATACCGCTCAACTTGATGATATGGAAACCGAAATCAGTCTGCACCAGGGCACTGATCTCACCGACCTTCAGCGAGAACACCGCATCGTCGAACGGCTTCACCATCATGCCGCGGGCGAACATGCCCAAGTCACCCCCATTGGCGGCAGAACCAGCATCCTCGGAATGTTGTTTAGCCAGCGCGGCAAAGGTCGCCGGCTTCTGCCGGACTTGCTGCAGGATAGCCTCGGCTTTTTGTCTGGCCGCGTCCTTGTCTGCATCCGAAGCGTTTTTCGGCACACCGATTAAAATATGCGCCGCATGGCGTTGTTCTTCAGTACCGAATTCGTTGGTGTGTTCCCGGTAATATTGTTCCACCTCGCCATCGGACACGGATACTCGGGAAGACAAGTCCTCCACGGAGAGCGTGACGTATTCGACCAGGGCGCGCTCGGGCAGCTGGAATCGCTGCTGATTGGCCGCGTAATAAGCTTTGATCTCTTCCTCTTTCAGATCAACCTTGTTCCGAAATGACGCCAGATCAAGTTTGGCAACCGCTACAACGCGCTGTTGCTCGTTCAGACGGATCAGATTCTCCGCCGTCGCCTCCGCGGCATAGCCGTTTTGCGCCAGCGCATCGGTCAACTGTTGAGTCAACACATCCTGGCGTACCCGATATTCAAACAAGGCCGGATTCATTCCTTGCGCGCGCAAGGCGGCTTCATAAGTCGCCTTGTCAAACATTCCGTCCTTCTGGAAGGCGGGCGCACTGGCAATAAGCTGCGCCATCTGCGCGTCGCTCACCACCAGTCCGGCCCCTTTCGCCTCGTCCAGCAGTAAACGCTGGGTGACCAAACCCTGCAACACCGAGCGCTTCATTTCGGGACTGTCGAACAGGGCCGGGTCCAGGTTGCCACCCAGCGCTTCGCGCAAGCGCTGGCGCTGGCGAACCATCGCATCCTCGAATTCCGGTTGACCGATCTTCGATCCATTGACTGTCGCCAGCTCGCCAACGTCACCTGAATTCTGGTAGGAATCCAGCCCCCACAGGGCAAACGGCAGGATGATGAGCGCCAGCACAATCTGCACCAGACGTTTTCTTTCATGCACAAAATCGAACATAGCAACCTCTGA
>CAZSIO010000264.1:0-1905 GCA_964606865.1 uncultured Sideroxydans sp. | reverse complement strand
TGGTGGCGGGCAAGCTGGCGGAAGTGTTGCACGCCGAAAAACTGGTGCTGATGACTAACACGCCGGGCGTGCTGGACAAGGATGGCAAGCTGCTGACCGGGCTGACGCCGAAGCTGGTGGATGAGCTGGTGGCGGACGGCACGCTGTCGGGCGGCATGTTGCCCAAGATCGGTTCGGCGCTGGATGCGGCGCGCAGCGGGGTGCGCGCGGTGCATATCATTGACGGGCGGGTGGAACATGCCTTGTTGCTTGAGATCCTGACCGACGAGGGTGTGGGGACGCTGATAAAAAGCAAATAATGGAAAACGTTGAATACCTCAGACCGTTCGTGGTGAGTAGCCTTGTGCAACAAGGCGTATCGAACCATCCGTATCCTTCGATACGGGGCTACGCCCCTGCTCAGGACGAACGGGTGGGGTGGGGTAAGTGAACGCACGCGTCTGGCTCTTTGATCTGGATAACACGCTGCACGATGCGACCCCGCACGTTTTTCCGCACATCAATCGCAGCATGACGGCGTATCTGCAGGAATACCTGCAACTGGATGAGGCGGCGGCGAACGCTTTGCGTGTGGATTACTGGCAGCGCTACGGGGCGACCCTGACCGGCCTGATGAAGCATCACGGCACCGATCCGGATCATTTCCTGTGGCATACCCATCAGTTTCCGCAGTTGCGGCAGATGGTGCTGCGCCAGCCGCGCTTGCACCATGTACTGCAGGGCTTGCCGGGCCGCAAAGTGGTGTTCTCCAATGCGCCGGAGCAATACGCGCGGGCCGTGCTGAAGCTGTTGCGGGTGGACGATCTGTTTGAGGATGTGTTCGCCATTGAGCACGCCCATTACAAACCCAAACCGCAGGTGGCGGGGTTCCGCCATCTGTTGCGCCAATACCGGCTGCAGGGCGCGCAGTGCGTGATGGTCGAGGACAGCGCGGAGAATCTGCTGACCGCAAAAAAATTGGGAATGCATACGGTGTGGGTGAGCACGGCGCCGAGCACACCGTCGCATGTGGATGTGAAGGTGCGCACGGTGCTCGACTTGCCGCGCGTGTTGGCAAAATTGTAAAGGGGGAGTCATGGCTGTCAAACCGGGTGAAAGAAAATTACAAATCCTGCAGACCATCGCCGCGATGCTGGAGCAACCGAAGGGCGAGAAGATCACCACGGCCGCGCTGGCGGCGCGGCTGGCGCTGTCCGAGGCCGCGCTGTATCGTCACTTCGCCAGCAAGGCGCAGATGTACGAGGGGTTGATCGAGTTCATCGAGCAGACGGTGTTCGGTCTGATCAACAAGATCACCACGGAAGAAAAGGACGGCTTGAAGCAGGTCGAGCAGATCCTTGCGATGTTGCTGCGCTTCGCGCAGAAGAATCGCGGCATGACGCGGGTGCTGATCGGCGATGCGCTGGTGAACGAGAACGAACGCCTGCAACTGCGCATCAACCAGTTCCTCGACCGGGTGGAGAGCACGCTCAAGCAGGCGTTGCGCATCGCCGCGACGCAGGGCGCGTCGCATGCGGAAGCGGACGCCGGGGCGCAGGCCAATTTGTTGCTGTGCTTCGTCATCGGGCGCTGGACCCAGTTCGGCAAGAGCGGTTATGCGCGCGACCCGATGGAACAATGGCCGCAACAATGGGCGCTCCTTTCGCGCATTTGAGGAAACCTGAATGATCCTGATCCTGACTCCGAACACCCGTACCGACAGCGCCGAATACCGCCAATTGTCGAATCATCTGGCGACCCTGCAGGGCGTGCAGGTGCGGGTGCACAGCGAACACGGCAGCGAGCAGACGCTGACCGAGTTGTATCTCATCGGCAACACCAAGGCGCTGGACGAGGGCGACATGCAGGCGCTGCCCTGCGTGGAGCGGGTGGTGCGCGTGTCGCAGGAATACCGCGTGCTGGGGC
>CAZSIO010000263.1:0-1907 GCA_964606865.1 uncultured Sideroxydans sp. | reverse complement strand
TAAGGAGCGGGGTGTTGTAGAGCTTGGTTGCCTCTTCCACCCGGGCTGCCAGATTGACCGCATCGCCGATCACCGTGCTGTCCATGCGGTTGATGCCGCCGACAGTGCCGATCATCACCATGCCGCTATTGAGACCGATACCGATTTGGATGGGCAGGTAGCCGGCGCGCTGCCGCCACGCGTTGTAGTAGGCGAGCCGTTCCAGCATGTCGATGGCGCCACCCAGCGCCTCATCTGCGCCCTTCTCGAACAGCGCCATGATGGCATCACCGATATATTTGTCGATGATGCCGTGGTGGCGGCTGATCACCGGTTCCATCTGGCTCAGATAGGAGTTGATGAATTCGAAGTTCTCCGCCGGGGTCATCGATTCCGACAAGGAAGTGAAGTCGCGGATGTCGGTGAACAGGATGGTCATCTTGCGCTCGACCTGATCACCGAGTTTGACATCGACGATGCTTCTGGCCTGCAACAGGCTGAGTAATTGGTGCGGGACGAGACGGCTATAGGCGGTCTCGGTTTGTTGCAGCAGGGCGAGCGCCTGCTGGTGGGCGATGATGACCTTGTGCAGGATGTCCTGGATGCCGTCCTGACTAATGGTTGGCGGTATATCGTCGTTTTGATTATCGCTCATATTGGCGTGCTCCCTATCGACGAGGGCATCATACCGATGATTACAGGGTCAGGTAGCGCAGCAAGGCAAACGGGGTTTGCACGCTGCCGGCGGCAGGCCATTCACGCAGTTCGGTATTGGCGGTGAGATAACCGTAAGCGGCAATGATGCCGATCATCTGCGCGGCTTGCGCGGCCTGCATGTCGCGCAGGTCATCGCCCAGATAGAGGCAGCGGCTGGCGGCGACCCCCATCAATTCTGCGGCATACAACAACGGCGCGGGATGTGGTTTCGCTTCAGCGCAGGTGTCGCCGCTGACCAGGCATGCCGCGCGCGTGGCGTAACCGAGTTTTTCCATCAGGGGCACGGTGTAGCGGTGCGGCTTGTTGGTGACGATGCCCCATGGCATGTCGCGCTGATCGAGTTCGGCGACCAGGGCGGAGATGCCGGGAAAAACTTTGCTGCGGTCGCACAGGTGCGCCTCGTAGTGTTCCAGGAAAGCGTCGCGCAGGCTGTCATAGTCGGGTGCGCCGGGTTCGATGTCGAGTCCGAGTTTGAGCAGACCGCGCGAACCGTGCGAGGCTTGCGGGCGGATGATTTCCAGCGGCAGGGGGGCGAGGTTGCGCAGTGCGCGCACATGGTTCAGCGCCTCACCCAGATCGGGTGCGGTGTCGGCAAACGTGCCGTCGAGATCGAAGAGGACGGCATCAACCACGTTGGCTGGCGAGTAAATAGTTGACGCTGGTGTCGCGCCCGAGTGTGTAGGACTTGTTCAGCGGGTTGTAACTCATACCGGTCACCTCGGCCACCTCGAGCCCCGCATTGCGGCACCATTGCGCCAATTCGGAGGGTTTGATGAACTTGGCGTAGTCGTGAGTGCCGCGCGGCAGCAGATTGAGCACGTATTCCGCGCCGATGATGGCGAACAGGTAGGACTTCGGGTTGCGGTTGAGGGTGGAAAAGAACACATGACCACCCGGTTTCACCAGTTTTGCGCAGGCGGCGACGACGGCAGCGGGGTCGGGCACGTGTTCCAGCATCTCCATGCAGGTCACCACATCGTAGTGGGCGGGGCGTTCTTCCGCCAGCGCTTCCACCGCGACTTTGCGATAGTCCACTTTTTTGCCGCTCTCCAGCAGATGCAGCCTGGCGACGCTCAACGATTTGTCGGCGAGGTCGATACCGGTCACCGTGGCACCGGCGTCCGCCAGTGCTTCGCTCAAAATACCGCCACCGCAGCCGACATCCAGGACCGTCTTGCCCGCAAGCGATGCGATGCGGTCGATATAGGCCA
>CAZSIO010000262.1:0-1909 GCA_964606865.1 uncultured Sideroxydans sp. | reverse complement strand
CTCCGACTGTCCAGTTTGCCCTGGACTGAGTGTCCAAGTTGCGTGGAATACGCAAACCGTACGTGCGGTTTTCCCGCATACGGCTCTCCAGTCGGTAGTTTCCTCATCGGGATTGTCTCGCGTTAAGCCACGCTGCGTGCATGGCGAACAGCCCGGCTTCCGCGAAGAATGCATTCGGCCAGCGTTGATGGTCTGCATAACACCGGCCAAAGCCGGGTCGCTTTTCCTGCTTGCGCAACATCGCGCGCAGGCGGCGGCGTATCTGCGCGTCCAGCGTGCTGAACGTCCGTTCATGCGCGTGTTTGAAATACGCAAACCAGCCTTTGAGCATCGGGTTTAGGTCGCTCACTATGCACGCGAGGCTGTCGCCACGCGTGCGTCGTGTTTTCTCCAGAATCTTTTCCTTCAAGCGTTGCAGGCTCTTCTTCCGCACGTAACGCCGTCCGGCCTCGAACCGGTAGCCAAGGAAGGAGAACCCTTCTCCCGGTTGCCAGCAGTTCCCGACATGCGTCTTGTCCGGGTGCAGGGTGAGGCCGTTTTCCTGTACCCAGGCACGCACCTTTTCCAGCGCCGCAGTCGCATCTTCGCGGCTGCGGCACAGGATGACGAAGTCGTCGGCGTAGCGCACCATGCGGTAGCCGCTATCGATCATCAGTGTGTCCAACGGGTGCAGGTAGATGTTGGCCAGCAGCGGGCTGATGACCGCGCCTTGCGGCGTTCCGCCCGCTGGTGTCCATCTGCGACCTTCCTGCATGATGTCCTGCTTGAGGAATTTCGCGATCAGTTCCAGCACTGCGCCGTCGCTGATGCGTTCTTCCACGCGCTGCATGAGCCGCTCGTGCGGAATGCTGTCGAAGTAGCTGGCAAGGTCGGCATCCACCACAAAGGTGTAGCCTTCCTTGAGCAATTCGTCCACTTCCCGCAGGGCACCCTTGCAGCCTCGCCCCGGTTTGAAGCCGTAGCTCGTTTCCCGGAATTGCGCTTCAAAGATCGGTTCCAGAGCAAATTTCAACGCCGTCTGGACGATGCGGTCTTTGACCGTGGGTATCCCCAGCGGCCTCGTCTTGCCATCGCCTTTCGGTATTTCTACCCGTCTGACCGGTTGCGGCTGGTAGCTTCTTTCTTCGAGCGACTGCGATAGCTCGCCCAGATACTCGCAGCTCTTTGCCGCAAACCGTTCGATGCTCTGCCTATCCACGCCCGCAGCTCCGCCGTTGCCGGCCACTTTCCGCCATGCGGCTTCCAGTGTCGCCGGGCGTGTTGCCTTGTCCATCAAGCTGAACCATTTGCCTCCTTTGACGCCGTTACCCAGCGCCGACAACATGCGTTCCGTCCAGACCCGAGGCTTCTACCCACGACCAGTCGCGGTCAGGGGTGTCTGCTGCTTGTATAGCCCTGTCGGGCACTTCCGCCGCTTGTGTTTGCTTCGTTCCGTCTCTCACGCTTCCACCTTCCTGCCTCCCTTCCCTCAAAGCGGCTTTGCTTTCCGCTCCTCTCGCGGCTTTCACCGCTTCGGTACTATGAAGGCTCTGACTCCTGCCGTCATCGCCGCGACGGCAGGCCTCCCCGTTTATCTCGTACAAACTTCCTGACATTCCGCCTCCAACCACGTGGGTGACCCGGTCATCGCTTTGTGCGCCTGTTCAGCGTGTCCGGTGTGTTTCAGGCTTCGCCATGGAATCGCTGGCTCGCCGTCACCCCCGCCGAATCGAGTTCGTTATCCTGCGGACTGCCAGTTCGCCTCCGGTTGCTCTCCACCCCGCCTCGCAGCGACGCAGTTACCTTCGGCTACAGGGCTTGGCTTACCCTGACACGGACTTTCACCGTGCTGTTTGTACGCCTTCACGGGCGCACGATTCCCGCCTGCGCGGGAATGACGAATTTTTAGAGGTTCCCTTGAGATAGGCGG
>CAZSIO010000261.1:0-1940 GCA_964606865.1 uncultured Sideroxydans sp. | reverse complement strand
TCAGATAACCGGACATGATCTCGCGCCGGCCGAGGCTGTCGGCAAGCAGCAGCACGCGGCCCGGGTAGCCTTGCAGGAATTGCTGGAAGGCGTGGGTCGGGATTTCGGCGCGGCGATCCACGGCGACGGGGGGCAGGGCGGCGGTGGCGCAAGCGGTCAGGTTGGCGCCCCCACTCGCGTTGGCGACGATATCCACCCGTGCAAAGTCCTTTACCCGGATGAAGAACTGCTCCCCCTCCATGAACAGCTCCTGCGGTTCCAGCAACGGTCGTTGCGGATCACCGCGCAGCAGCTTGTAGCGCGAGGCGGCATCCTGGGCGAACTGGCGGATGGTCGCATCGACATCGTGATGCAGACACAATGTGGCGGTCTGCGGCAGGTAGTCGAACAGGGTGGCCGTCTGCTCAAAAAATAAGGGCAGGTAATATTCGATGCCGTTCGGCGCGATGCCCTTGCTGACATCCTTATAGATGCGCGCTTTGGACGGGTCGCCCTCGAAACGTTCGCGGAAATTCTGGCGGAAAGTGGTCTGCCCTTTTTCATCCAGCGGAAATTCGCGCGCAGGCAGCAGGCGGATCTCCGGCACAGGATACAGCGTGCGTTGGGTGTCCACGTCAAACGTGGCGATGCTCTCGATCTCGTCGTCGAACAGATCGAGACGGTAGGGCAGCACGCTGCCCATCGGAAACAGATCGATGATGCCGCCGCGCACGCAGTATTCGCCCGGCGTCAGCACCTGCTGCACGTGGGTGTATCCGGCCAGCGTCATCTGTCCGCGCAGGCCGTCGAGATCGAGCCGGTCTCCCTTCTTCAGGAAGAACGTGTAAGCGGCGAGATAGCTGACCGGCGGCAGCGGATACAGCGCGGTGGTCAGCGGCACGATCACCACGTCGAGGGTGTCGGTGCGGATGTGATGCAGGGTGGCGAGGCGTTCCGAGATCAAATCCTGGTGCGGCGAGAAATGATCGTAGGGCAGGGTCTCCCAGTCCGGCAACAGATGCACGCGCAGCTTGGGGGCAAAGAACGGAATCTCCTCCACCAGACGCTGCGCATCGAGCGCATTGGCCGCGATGACGATCAGTGGCGCATGTTGTGCGGCGTATTGCGCCAGGGCCAGGGCGTCAGCAGACCCGTTCAGATGGGTGTAGCGCGGGCGGGAATGTTTTGCGGCGAATAGCATGGCATGAATCAGTGCAAGGGGCGCGCATTATACCTTTTTGACTTGCCGGATATGTACAGGTAATATTTGTCATGTACATGAGCGGAGGTGGCATGAAGAAATTAACCTTGACGACCTTGCGTCAGCAGATATTCCAGATCGCCGACGAGGTGCTGGTGACTGGCGTGCCCGTCAGCATCGAACGTCACGGCAAGACATTGCTGTTGAGTCCGGCTGCCCAGAACAAGCAGGCAAAGAACCTGAAGTTGAAACGCAGGAAGTTGATTAACGGTGATGCGGAATCGCTGCTGACGGAGAAGGTTGGGGAATGGCGCGAACCGCAAAATCTGGCGTAATCCATCTCGACACGCATATCGTGTGCTGGTTGTATGAAGGGCGCACGGAATTGCTCTCGCCGGCGGCGCTGAACGCCATTGAAAACGGATTGTTGCAAGTCTCGCCCATGGTGCAACTGGAGCTGGGTTATCTGCATGAAATCGGGCGGATCAATCGCACCGGCAACGCCGTGTTGGATGCGTTGGCCAAGGACATCGGTTTGAGTGTGGCGGATGTGTCCTTCGCACAGGCGGCAAAAGTCGCCGAAACGTTGACCTGGACGCGCGACCCGTTTGACCGCATGATCGTGGCCCACTGCGAAGTTGCCGATGCCGTGCTGGTGAGCAAGGATCAGTTGATCCGCGAACATTTTCTGAAAGTGGTTTGGTGATGTCCGAATTCCATGCTCTCGTCCCCGCCGCCGGTTTCGGCGCACGCATGGGGA
>CAZSIO010000260.1:0-1941 GCA_964606865.1 uncultured Sideroxydans sp. | reverse complement strand
GCCTGATCCTCGAACACCTGCAAGATATTCCGGAAGCGGGCACCAGCCTGAAGATCGGCGATTACCCGATAGAGGTCATCCAGGTACAGGATCGCGCGGTTAAAGTCGCACGCATTTTCAGCTTCCAGAAAAACCAGCGCAGCGGCTGAACAGCGCGGCTTTACAAAGAAAACAATGCCATGCATCATGCAAAGGGTTTTACAATTCAGCCGTGGCAAACAGCGCGGTAAGCAACAGAAACTGCCCCTGTGCGGGATTTGAGTCGAGGAAACACGATGGCCAGAGAAAAAAACGTCAAAGTCAAGGAAGTCCTCTACACCTGGGAAGGCAAGGACAAAACCGGCAAGGTCGTCAAAGGCGAGATGCGCGCGCCCGGCGAGGCCAGCGTCTCGGCTCATCTCCGCCGTCAGGGCATCAATGTCAGCAAAGTCAAGAAGAGCGCCACGGGCTCCGGCAGGGTCACGGAAAAGGACATTGCGCTGTTCACCCGCCAGCTCGCCACCATGCTGAAATCGGGCGTCCCCTTGTTGCAGGCCTTCGACATCGTCGGCAAAGGGCACGACAAACCGGCGGTGTCGCGTCTGCTGATGGACATCAAGACCGATGTGGAAACCGGCAACAGTCTGGAGCAGGCCTTCCGCAAATTCCCGCTGTATTTCGATGATCTGTATTGCAATCTGATCGGCGCGGGTGAAGCAGCCGGTATTCTGGACAGTCTGCTCGACCGTTTAGCCACGTACAAGGAAAAGATCCAAGCCATCAAGAGCAAGATCAAATCGGCTTTGTTCTATCCGATCTCCATCATCGTGATTGCTTTTGTTATCACCGCCGTCATCATGATTTTCGTGATTCCGGCGTTCAAGGAACTGTTCAAGAATTTCGGCGCTGACCTACCCGCCCCGACACTGGTAGTGATGGCAATTTCGGACTTCTTCGTGGCGTGGTGGTGGGCAATCTTTGCCATCGTCGGCGGCAGCGTGTACGGCTTTTTTTACGCCTGGAAACGCAACAAGAAGATGCAGCGCCTGATGGATCAGTTGATGCTGAAAATTCCCGTGTTCGGGCCGCTGGTGCGCAAAGCGACCATCGCGCGCTGGACGCGAACACTGTCCACCATGTTTGCCGCCGGTGTGCCGCTGGTCGAGGCCTTCGATTCCGTGGCAGGTGCGGCGGGCAACGCGGTGTATGCGGATGCCACCAAACAGATCCAGCGCGATGTCACCGCCGGTAACAGCCTGAACGCCGCCATGGTCAGCACCAATGTCTTCCCGGGCATGGTACTGCAGATGGTCGCCATCGGCGAAGAGTCGGGCTCCATCGACAGCATGCTGTCCAAGGTGGCCGACTTTTACGAAGCTGAAGTGGATGATGCGGTGGAGGCGTTGTCCAGCCTGATGGAGCCCGTCATCATGGTGGTGCTCGGCACCCTGATTGGCGGTATGGTGGTCGCCATGTACCTGCCCATCTTCAAGATGGGCCAGGCAGTCGGTTAGCCGTTTCCTGTTGCCAAGGCGCAGCGCGGTTGCCGCGCCTTGGCGGGACATTACGCAATGCGTTTGCTTCTCCGAACTTCTCCGCTTTTTTCCGTGTTGCCCGGACTCACCGCTCTGCCGGCGCGTTAATCTTTATCCCGACCCTCGCCATGACTGAATCCTTTCTGCTCTTAAAAACAACGCCTCTGTTCTTCGCCATTGCCAGCGGGATGCTCGGACTGATCGTCGGCAGTTTCCTCAATGTCGTCATTTATCGTCTGCCAAAAATGATGGAACGCGAGTGGCAAGAACAATGTGCCGAATTGAACAACCAGCCGTTGGCCGATCACGCACCCTTCAATCTACTCCTGCCCCGTTCCGCCTGTCCGCACTGCCAGCATCCCATCGGCGCGCTGGAGAACATCCCGCTGTTGAGCTATTTGTTTCTGCGCGGTCGTTGCGCCGGATG
>CAZSIO010000259.1:0-1941 GCA_964606865.1 uncultured Sideroxydans sp. | reverse complement strand
GCGAGGGAGCGGGAAGCTGCCAACGCTCTGCTGCGCCGTGCCGAGGACGATGCGCGTGCGCTGCTGGTGGCCGAACAACAGGCACAGCGCGCGGCGGCAGCGCGTGTGCAGGCGCAACAGGAGTTGGTCAGCCAGGCGCAGCAACGGGCAGAGGCTGAAATGTTCGCCGCGCGCGCGGTCGAACAGCAGTTGGCCGCCGAACAGGAGTCTATTGCAGCCGCCCTCAAGCAACAGGAAATGGCCGAATTGGCCAGCGAGCTGGCGCGGCAAAATCTGGAGTCCGAACAGCAGCTCTATCTGGCTGCACAGCAGCAGGCGGCGAATGAAAAAATAGCAGCACAGTCACTGCAGCGAAAGCTGGATGCCACCAACGGCCAGTTGGCTGTTTCAGAAAATGCGATTCAACTGGCGCAGTCCGCGTGCCAGGCCGAGGAGGATCGGTTGGCTGCGGAATTGGCAACGCAGAGCGCCATGCAGCAACGTATCGAAGCAGAACAGCAGGCTACCGCTGTGGCGCAACAACGTGCCGCACTTGAAGCCGACGCGGAGCAGGCCGCCCGGCAACGCGCGGCCTCCGAACAACAAGCAATCGACGCGATTATCGCGCGCATGGATGCCGAATTGCAGGCCATCGAGGCGAATAACCAATGTCTGGAGCGCGAGGTGCGGGTGCGGGAAATTGCTGCGGCACGACTGGCGCAGGATACGGCCCTGCTGGAAACGATGCGCGAGAAAGAGGAGCTTGCCCCGCGCGCACTGAACATGGCGCAATTGAAGACGGAAACCGAGCGGCAGGCTTTGATGGCTGAAGAGGAGGCTTTGCGTGCCGATGCGCGGGCGGTGGTGGTTGCGCGCCAGCGCATCGCAACGGCACAAAAAGCCGCGCAGGCGGCGGCACGGAAAGTGACTGAAGAAAATGCCGCGCTACAGGCCGAAATCATGGAAGTGGAACAATCCGTCTTGCAGCGCGAAGCGCAAAAAAACGAGAAATTGAGGGCCATGCTGCGGCAGACGCATGCACGACTCGAAACGGAATTGTTGCTGGGTAAATTGCGCCGGAGTATGCGTTTCAACCGCGGCGCACAGGGTGCATTCGCGCTGATGCTCATGCTGGCCGCCGGTCTGTGGTGGTTGCAGCCGTCTGCAATCACGCAACCTGTATCCGCCATCCACAACACGGTACAAGCAGCGCAACCCCGGCCAGTCAGTGGCGGGTTGGAAAGTTTCAAGCTTTCGACAGAGTTGAGTCACCCACCTTTAAGGGTTGCGGCGGTGGAGTGAACGGCTGGTGGCGATCAAACAGAAAGCGGTGGCCTCGCCACCGCTTTCTGTTTATCCGAAGCCGGATTTAATGCGTTACGCGCACCACCCCGGCACTGTCGATGACGCGCACTTTATCGCCCACGACAAAGGTCTCGTCGTTGACCGACTTGGCCTGCACCACCGAGATGTGGCTGCCGTCTTCCAGCAGGATGGCGAACTCAAGCCCGTCCTCGCGCGTGTAGCCTTCTTCCGCAGCCGCACCGACCACACCGCCCACCACCGCGCCGATCACGCGCGCGACATCACTGCCCTTGCCGCTACCGACCGTGCTGCCGGCAACCCCGCCAACGACCGTGCCGGCGGCGGTGCCAATCGGTGTCTTGGTGCCCTCGATGCGAATTGCGTTGATCTGCTCGATGACGCCGACGCGGTAAGTCTGGATCTGCCGCACCTGGTCGCGCGTATAGACATCGCCGGATTTGCCGCTGGCGCACGCGGTCAGCAATGCGGCGGCGCCGAGGGCGAGAACGAGTTTGGGATTCATGATGCGTGCGCCTTGTCAGGGTTAGTCGGGCGATTCGATGGCCCTCGCGCGATTTGGTTCAATTGGCTGCCAGCGTTTGAGCAACAGCGCGTTGCTCACCACCGAGACCGAACTCATCGCCATGGCCGCGCCCG
>CAZSIO010000258.1:0-1953 GCA_964606865.1 uncultured Sideroxydans sp. | reverse complement strand
CGAGATCGGGCGCATTCAAGACTGAATCGTCCCGTCATTTCCGCGCAGGCGGGAATGACGGGCATCAGGGTTGTTGCAGGATAAAGGATGAAAGCATGAGCATCTTCGAACGTTATCTCACCCTCTGGGTATTTCTGTGCATCATCGCCGGCATCGTGCTGGGGCAGTTCTTTCCCGCGCCGTTCCACTGGCTGGGCGGGCTGGAAATCGCCAGCGTCAACCTGCCGGTCGGTGTGCTGATCTGGGTGATGATCATCCCCATGCTGCTGCGCATCGACTTCACCGCGCTGCATGAAGTCCGCCGCCACTGGCGCGGCATCAGCATCACCCTGTTCATCAACTGGGCGGTCAAACCGTTCTCCATGGCCTTGCTCGGCTGGATCTTCATCCGCCACGTGTTCGCGCCGTATCTGCCCGCCGACCAGCTCGACAGCTACATCGCCGGACTCATCCTGCTCGCCGCCGCGCCGTGTACCGCGATGGTGTTCGTGTGGAGCCGGCTGGTGAACGGCGAACCGATGTTCACCTTGAGCCAGGTCGCCCTCAACGATGCCATCATGGTGGTCGCCTTCGCCCCCATCGTCGCCTTGCTGCTCGGCATGTCGGCGATCACCGTGCCGTGGGACACCCTGCTCACTTCGGTCGTGCTCTACATCGTCATCCCCGTCGTGCTGGCGCAGATCTGGCGCAAAGTGCTGATGGCGCGCGACGGCATGGCCGCCGTACACCGCGTTTTACAAGTCCTTAACCCAATTTCCGTTGCTGCGCTGTTGCTTACCCTGGTGCTGCTGTTTGCGTTCCAGGGCAACGCCATCATCGAACACCCGCTCATCATCGTTATGCTCGCCGTGCCGATCCTGATTCAGGTTTATTTCAACTCCGGCCTCGCCTACTGGCTCAACAAAAAAACCGGCGAAGCCCACTGCGTCGCCGGTCCCTCCGCCCTCATCGGCGCCAGCAACTTCTTCGAACTCGCCGTCGCCACCGCCATCAGCCTGTTCGGCTTCGAATCCGGCGCCGCCCTCGCCACCGTGGTCGGCGTGCTGATCGAAGTGCCGGTGATGTTAAGCGTGGTGACTATCGTGAAGCGCAGTCAGGGCTGGTACGAGGCAGACGTGCAACGTTAGAAAGAAGGGTACTTCTCTTGCTAAACTGCGCGGAGCGCGACCCTGATGAGTTACCCCCTTGTGGGGTGGCTCATCAGGGTCTTGTTCCGGTTCATCCCCTCGCGAGTGGGGAACACTTTGGCGAGATGGAGTTTTACGCAGATAGGCAATCAGGCATATACTGCACCTGCGGGCGCGACGCGGTGCTATTCCCCCGGCCGTAGCACGGCAGAGATGCCGGAGCGCCATGTGGGGCCCCACCGCCCGCTACTTATTCCCTTCCTGCTTGCGTAACAACCTGCGGATATCTTCGGTTCATCCCCACGCGAGTGGGGAACACTTTAAATCAGTAGTGTCCGGTTAAAAATCGAACAAATTTAGCTGGTTAGAAAATGTTGTCTGTTCTGCAATTTGACCTCCCCCTGCGAAAGCCTGATCCAGCGGGGTTTTCTCAAAAACAGACACCGAAAGAATCTATAGCAACGAATAGAGCGAAGCATCCAATTGAAGCTCCTTTTTAACGATGGCGATCAGCACATAGGTGGCGACGGCGCACCAGATTTGCGTCTTCACCGCGTTCTCGCTGTTGTCGATGAAACGCTTGATGCGCAGGTGCTGCTTGATCCACGTGAAGAACAACTCGACTTGCCAGTGGCTCTTGTACAGCGCGGCGATGGTCAGTGCAGGCAAGGCGGTATTGTTGGGCATAGCTACAGCGTATGTTGGAGAGGATGGGAAGTTTCAATCCTCGCCCGCGCCGAGGCGCGGGCGCTACTTCTTCCACGCAAAAGTACTTCCTTCAATCCGTCTGTTTCAATCCTCGCCCGCGCCGAGGCGCGGGCGCTAC
>CAZSIO010000257.1:0-1962 GCA_964606865.1 uncultured Sideroxydans sp. | reverse complement strand
GGAACCACCGCATGCAAGGTCAGATGATGATGCAACGCCACCGGGTCGAGGCTGCGATCCACGCCACCCGCCGCCAGCAAGGCCTGCACGGTGGAAGCAAAACGCAGGGCTGCGCCGTCCAGCATGTAATACAGCGGCTTGATGCCGAAACGGTCGCGCGCCATGAACAGGGTTTGCGCGCGCATGTCCCACACCGCAAAGGCGAACATGCCGGTGAAGTGCGCGACGCAATGCTCGCCCCACGCGTGATAGGCCTTGAGGATGACCTCGCTGTCACCTTCGGAGAAAAACTCATAGCCCATCTCGCCCAACTCGTCGCGCAATTCTCGATAGTTGTAGATCGTGCCGTTGAACACCAGCGCGAGATGCAGATCGTCATCCACCATCGGCTGCCGGGCGCGCTCGGACAGATCAATGATGGCCAGGCGGCGATGGCCGAACGCCAGCGGCCCGTCGGTATAGACGCCCGCCGAATCGGGGCCGCGCCGGGCGAGCGATGCGGTCATCCGGTTCAGGACGGCGGCATCGGGAAGTTGATGATCGAAGCGGAATTCGCCGCAGAGGCCGCACATGATGGAAGGTTCCTGTCGAAAGGTAAGCGGGCGTCAGAACTCGAACGAGGGACGCAAGATGAAGGTCAGGCGATTGCCCGTGTTTTCGCGCAGCAGACCGGAATATTCATCCGGGCTGTTCCAGATGAAACCGGCGCTGAACGTCGGCACGATGCGTAGTTTTGGCGTCGGGAATTTCTTGCCGGCGATCAGCTCGGCGCGCACCAGCTTGCCGCCGTGCTGCAGGAAATGCAGCCGCGTTTCCATGCTGGTGTTTTCCAGCCAGCCCAGATACGGCAGATCCACTTCGGTATGGCTGCGCGAGGCTGCCAGATAGTAGATGTCGTTCACCTCCGGATTGCGATGCAGCTTGGCGCCGCCGCGCAGACTCCACGACAGGTGCTTGCCGGGGTAATCAAGCTTGCCCTTGATCTTCCATTCCAGCTCGGCCCAGTCATCATCCACCAGCGTGTTGTTCTTGATGTGCTTCATGCCGGCGTTGAACAGATAGCCGGTGTAACCGTAATTCTCACCGCCGCCGGCCTTGCCCGGCCGGCGCAGCCTGGCGACGTTGCCGAAGAACGCCGAGACCGCCCACGGTTCCTGGAATCCTGCCGTCAGCGACTCGATCACGTTGAAACCGCTGCCGCCGATCTGGCCGCTGTCATACAGGCCGCGCTGGTGCGTCTTGAGGTAAGTGCCGAGAACGGGCATCGGATTGACGCTGGCTTCGAGCGTCATGTAGCGCGGGGGAAACGAATCCTGAATCAATTCGCGGTAGATCACCATTTCGCTGTCCGAGGTGATGGTCGGGATTGGCTTGTCGGTGAGCGGGATGTTGTAGCCGATATCCGAGTAATAGGGATCGAACTCGACCACGAATTCGGACTTGGCGATCTCTTCCTGCGCCAGCGCCGTGCCGATGGCGCAAGCGGCCAGCGCAATCAGCAGAAATGGGCGCACACACGCAGGGAGCAGGGAAGGTGACATGGAGGCGGATTCTATAGGGAGTCGCCGCGACTTCAAAGCAGGAGAAACGGGCAAGGCAAGTTTCTGTAAAATCAAGCCCTGCACAGGAGACTGCCTTGAAGAAACTCACCGCCAACGATCTGACCACCCTCGGCCAGCAAGCCCGCCAATCGCCGCGTCTGCGCGCCAATTCCAACCTGCATGCGGAATTGAGCGACCCCATCCAGCGTCTCGCCATCGCGATGGAGCCGGACACCCTGATCCTGCCGCACCGCCATCCGCACACCTGGGAGGTGTTGACCGCCCTGCGCGGGCGCTTCACCGTGCTGCTGTTTGACGGGGCGGGCAAGGTGACCGAACGCGCCGAGCTGGGCGAAGACTGCAGCGTGGTCGAGATCCCCGCCGGCGGCTGGCATGCCGTGCTTTCGCGCGACAGCGGCGC
>CAZSIO010000256.1:0-1974 GCA_964606865.1 uncultured Sideroxydans sp. | reverse complement strand
CGCAAGGCCGCTCGGTGCACGAGATCGGCCCGGCGGAGTGGCAGAAACGGATCGGGATGATTCCGATCAAACAGATTTAGGAAGTAGCAAAGGTTTACCAGCCGTAGCGAGCGACAGGAGAGCAAGGCGCGAGAGCGCGAGAAACCGGAGTGTGCCGGGATGTACACGAGGATTTCGAGCGGTCGAGCAACGCAGCTATCGTGGCGCGCAGTAGGCTGGAAAAAGTTTGGCGGGTCTCCCCGCATTGCAGCGCAGTGAACCTGGTCAGGTCCGGAAGGAAGCAGCCACAGCTGATGTCTGCAAGTGCCGGGGGTAAGGCTCGCCTCCTATTTTTCGAGGGCGTTACACTCGATTGGAAAGTGATATGTCAGCGACTTCTGTATTAGCCCGCAAATGGCGTCCCCGGAATTTCGCGCAACTGGCGGGGCAGGAACACGTCGTGCGGGCGCTGACCAACGCGCTCGCGCAGAACCGTCTGCATCATGCCTATCTCTTCACCGGCACGCGCGGCGTGGGCAAGACCACCATCGCGCGCATCTTCGCCAAGTCACTGAATTGTGAAACCGGCATCACTGCCACACCGTGCGGCGTGTGCAGCGCCTGCACGGAGATCGACAGCGGGCGCTTTGTCGATCTGATCGAATTGGACGCAGCCTCGAATACGCAAGTCGATAACATGCGCGAGCTGCTGGAGAGCGCGCTCTATGCGCCGACCAGCGGGCGTTTCAAGGTGTACATCATCGACGAAGTGCATATGCTGTCGAAATCGGCGTTCAACGCGATGCTGAAGACGTTGGAAGAACCGCCGGCGCATGTGAAATTCATCCTCGCCACGACCGACCCGCAGAAGATTCCGGTCACGGTGCTGTCGCGCTGCCTGCAGTTCAATCTCAAACAATTGCCGCCCGCGCTGATCCACGATCGTTTGCAATACGTACTGGAGCAGGAGCAGATTCCATTCGAGCAGGGCGCACTGAATCTGGTGGCGCGCGCCGCTGCCGGCAGCATGCGCGACGGCTTGAGCCTGCTGGATCAGGCCATCGCCTATTCCTCCGGCAAAGTGGATGAGGCGCTGGTGCGCACCATGCTGGGGGCAATCGACCAAGGCTACCTGTTTGATCTGCTGGATACCCTGAAGGCGGGCGATGGCGCCGGAATGTTGCGCATCGCCGACGAGATGGCGACCCGCAGCATCGAGTTCGAGGGAGCATTACAGGACATGGCCTCCCTGCTGCATCGTATCGCGCTGGCGCAGACTGTGCCGCAGGCGATTCCCGATGACGAGCCGGAGCGCGCGCGCCTGCTGGAGCTGGCGCAACGCTTCACGCCGGAAGAGATTCAGCTCAATTACCAGATTGCCATCCACGGACGCAACGAGATCGAGCTGGCACCGGACGAGTATGCAGGTTTCACCATGACGCTGCTGCGCATGCTGGCCTTTGCCCCGCAAGGCGCCGCAGCGAGTGGTGGACCAGCGGCAGCGCGAACGGTGTCGGCGCCGGTGGCGGCCGCACAACAGAAGGTCGCCGAACCTGCGCAGGCGAAGCCGATATCCAGGCCGACAAGCCCCCCGGCCGGCGCCGATCTGGATTGGAATGCCTTGTTATCCCAGTTGAAAGTGCAGGGCATGGCACTGCAGCTGGCAAAAAATAGTGTGCTGGCCAGTTTTAACGAAGGGCGTCTGGTGTTGCACCTGTCCCCGCAGCACAAGCAGCTGCAAAGCAACAAGATGGCGCTGGAAAAGTTGCAGGCAGCGCTGGCAGAATATTTCGCGCGACCGGTCAAGCTGGTCGTGGAGCTGGGTGTGACCGTGGATGTCGCCACCCCGGCGGCGGTCGAGCAGCACGAGAAAGAAACCCGGCAGCAGCAGGCGGAAGCAGCCATCAAACAGGATGCATTTGTGCGCGAGGCGCAAGCGCAGCTGGGCGCACAACTGATCGAAGGGGCCATACGGCCCGTCTAATAAACGATGTT
>CAZSIO010000255.1:0-1977 GCA_964606865.1 uncultured Sideroxydans sp. | reverse complement strand
TGCAGCCCTTCCCGCACCGCCGGCTCCGCCGCACCGTGTCAGGGCTGCAGTCCGATCCACAAAACCCGCCACTCTCTGTGGGTCGGGTTTTAACCCGACATGTCGGACTGAAGTCCGACCTAGAGGTCTAATGGATGATTTGGGTTTAACCCGACACGTTTGCCCCATAACCCGGAATGTGCGCCTCATCCACCGCATCGATCTGTTCCGGTGCCAAAAATTGACGCGCGTATTCCAGATAGACCTTTTCGCGGATGAATGCGTCGAACAGGTCGGGGTCGATGTGACCGTTCTGCTTGAAGTTGCCGAGGATGGTGAGCGACTCGGTCAGCGTCTTGCCTTCCTTATACGGGCGATCCTTCGCCGTGAGCGCTTCGAAGATATCGGCGATACCCATGAGCCTGGCCTGCACCGACATCTGTTCGCGCGTGAGGCCTTTGGGATAGCCCTTGCCGTCCATGCGTTCGTGGTGGCCACCCGCGTATTCCGGCACGCGCTTGAGGTGCTTGGGCCAGGGCAGCGATTCCAGCATCTTGATGGTGACGACGATGTGGTGGTTGATGATCTCGCGCTCGGCGGCGGTGAGTGTACCGGCACGGATGGTGAGATTTTCCACTTCGTCCGCCGACAGGAAGTCTTCTTCCACGCCTGCCGCGTTACGCCAGCGATAGCGAGCGATACGCAGCACGTTTTCAATATCGGCATCCGACATTTTCTCGCCGCCGATGTTGCTGCTGCGCAGAAATTCGCGGTCGTCGTCGAGCTGTTTAATTCGTGCAGCGTATGCGGCACGAATTGCGTCCTCTTCAATCACCCTCTCCCCCGGCCCCTCTCCCTCCAGCGGGAGAGGGGAACGTGCCGACGCGCGCAGCATCTCGATCTCTGCATCGCGCTTGAGTATCTCGAAGCGGGTATCGATAAGCTGGATACGGTCGAACAGGGTGTGCAGTTTGGTCGCCTTGTCCACCACATGCACGGGTGTGGTGATCTTGCCGCAGTCGTGCAACAGACCGGCCATCTTGAGTTCGTAACGGTCCTGATCGGTCAGCTTGAAGTCTTTGAGAATGCCCGATTCGGTGCGGCTGGCGGCCTCCGCCAGCATCATGGTCAGCACCGGCACGCGCGCGCAGTGTCCGCCGGTATAGGGCGACTTGTCGTCAATCGCGGTGTTGATGAGCTTGATGAAGGACTCAAACAATTCTTCCAATTGGGAGATGAGACGCCGGTTGCTGATTGCGATGGCCGCTTGTGAGGCCAGCGATTCCAGCAGCTTCTGGTCGTCTTCTGAAAATTGCTGCACGCCACCCGCTTCATCCAGCGCGTTGATAAGCTGGAGCACACCGATGACTTCGTGCTCGTGGTCGCGCATCGGCACTGCCAGAAAGGAGCGCGAACGGTAACCCGTCTTGGCGTCAAAATTCTTGGTGCCGGAAAAATCAAAACCTGCGGCGATGTAGGCATCCGGAATGTTGACCGTCTCCCCGCTCAGGGCGGCATGACTGACCACCATGGCGTGGTTGGGTTGGCCATCTTTGCCGAGCAGATGGATGGGATAGAACGGGATGGCCTCACCTGAGGTACCGCCCATGCGAATGCCCAGCGAGTGGTTATGCAATATCTCGAAAGTCAGCACCTGCTTTTCGGCATCGAGCAGATACAGCGTACCCGCGTCGGCATTGGTGATCTTCATCGCCGCGCCAAGGATACTTTCCAGCAACTTGTTGATATTGCGTTCGCTGGAAAGGGAAGCGCCGATCGCATTCAGGTCGTTGAGACGGTTAAGCAGCCCCTCCAGCGTGGCACGCTGGGCCTGCTCCTGCGCCATGTAGGCTTTGACCTTGAGGGTATCCACTTTAACCTTTCATGCTTTTCCCGTGGCTCGGGATTTAGCCCGACAGCGATGCGTCGATTCATCTTCCGCATCGGACTGGCGGTCGCGACACGTTACTGCAAGCCCTCTATCCAACTTTCCCCCAT
>CAZSIO010000254.1:0-1986 GCA_964606865.1 uncultured Sideroxydans sp. | reverse complement strand
CGCTGGACAGAAAGAGCAGGGCAGCCAGCAGCAACACCAGCCAGTTGCTCGCGCCCGCCTTGAGCGCGTCCCGACAGCGTGCGCCGTTGCTCCATTCCCACAGGCAGAGTGCGAGCGGAAACGTGACGGCGGTCTCTTTGCACCCCAGGGACAGAATGAATAACAACGGTGTCAACACCTGCACTTTGAATGTGCTCTGTCGCAGTCGCCCATCGATATAAACGAGCAGGCCGCCCAGATAGAACAGTGTCATCAGCGAAGCGGAACGGCCGCTGATGTAACTGACTGCCTCTGTATTGACCGGATGCACGGCGAACAGCAGGGCGATCCACAGCGGCAACAGGGGGGATGCGGCGGGCGCCCAGCGCTGCACCAGTCTTTGCGCCAGCAGATAGACCAGCCAGCTGTTCGCCAGATGGATGAACAGATTGGTGAGATGGAAAGCGGGCGCACCGGCCCCGGTCATCCAGTCCAGCGTGTAGCTGAGTTTGAGCAGCGGACGGATGCCGCCGCCGAGATCGTCCCACCAGGCAGACCCGCCATGCACCGTGGCTTCGTGCACGATGACGTTGTAGTCGTCGAACTGGAACGGGCCGCCGAGTGCATTGCCGTACGCGACAAGCACGGCCAGCGCCAGCCAGATTGCGGCGGCGGCGGTTGAATCAGCGCGGAAGGCGCGCATGGTCGAAGGCGATGTCGAGGATGTCCACCGCGTCCCACCAGCGGTCGTTGCCGTGCAGGATCACCAGCAGGACTTCGTGTTCTCCGCGTTTTGCGTAGGCCACCAGACATTTGCCCGCCTGCGAGGTGTAGCCGGTTTTCAGCCCAAGCGCGCCGGTATAGCGGCCGATCAACGCATTCTTGTTGGACAGTGGATAGGATTTCCCCGCTTGCGAAACGATGGTGGCGCGCGGCTGCGCGGTAAGGGCGAGTAATTGCGGTTGTCCGAGCAGGATACGGGACAGGCGTGCCAGATCGTTTGCGGTCGAATAATGCCCGGGCGCATCGTGCCCGCAGGCGTTCTTGAATTGCGTGTCGCGCAGGCCGAGCTGTTGCGCGCGGCGGTTCATCTGCTCGACAAAGGTGCGTTCATTGCCGGCAAGGTGGTCGGCCAGCGCATGGCAGGCGTCGTTCGCCGATTGCAGCAAGGTGGCGGTGAGCAGGTCGCGTACGGAAAAACGTTCGTCCGCCTTTAGTTTGAGACGCGATCCGGTCTCGCGGGCGGCCGCAGGGCTGACGCTGACGGTGGCGTCCAACCGTCCCTGCTCGAGCACCAGCAGCGCGCTCATCAGCTTGGTCAGGCTGGCAGGCGGCAGCCGTTTGGCGGTCTGTCTCTCCCAGACGGGGGCGCCGTCGATCTCGACCCGGTAGGCGCTGGCGACCTGCGGAAACAGATCAGGCTGCGGCGCCGCCCATGTTGCATGGCACAGCAGACACAGCCCGATGGTTTGAACGAGGCGCATCTAAAGTGAAACTCGCGCAGCGAGGGCACACCGTATCCCTCTCCCTCCCTCACCCCATCCCCTCTCCCGGGGGGCGAGGGAGTACTCACGGGGGGAACGGGGGTGAGGGAAACGCACAGGGCGCAGACGATTCATCATTTGGGGTGGCCTGCGCCCTGTGCGTTAAAACCCGAGCAGGCCCTTCAGTTTTTTGGCGCCATCCAGCATATCCGAAGTGGGAGTTTTGCCGGATTTGCGCGGTGCGGATTCTTCACTCTGCCCGCTGTCTTCGGATTCCTGGTCGTCATCCTTGCCGCTCAGGCATTTCTTGATGTCTGCGGCGCGCGTCTCGGCAGTGTAGCCGCGGCCCTCGCATTCCTTGCGGCGCTGTACTTCGCGGTATTTTTTTGCCTCGGCGGGGCAGTGTGCTGCGAGCTGCGAGTAATTCTTGCCGTTCAGCGTCTTGCAGACCGATCGGGTGGTGGCGGCCATGTCCAGCTTGCAACTTTTGACGACCGATATGTTTTCCTTCTGTTGTTCGTAC
>CAZSIO010000253.1:0-1999 GCA_964606865.1 uncultured Sideroxydans sp. | reverse complement strand
TGACCTTCCCGTAGCTCATGAAGGGGATGTCTTTTTTGATGCGGAAGAATTCCATTTTCTTTTTTTCCTTAAAGTCCCCTCTCTCCAACTCTCTCCCCTGTGGGGCGGGAGCGCTTTCGTTCCCTCGCCCGCCAGCGGGAAAGGGTTAGGGAGAGGGTTTTAACCGATGGCAACTTTATTCAGACGCGCGCGGCGCCCATAGATCAGATTAACCATTGCGCGCGACACCATCACCCCGCTGAACATCGACGTCAGGATGCCGAGGCACAACACCACGGCAAAGCCCTTGATCGGGCCGGAGCCGAACATGAACAGCGCCACGCCGGCGATCAGGGTGGTGATATTGGAGTCGAGAATGGTGGCAAACGCGTTCTCGTAACCGGTGTGGATCGCCATTTGCGGCGGCAGGCCGTTGCGCAGTTCCTCGCGGATGCGCTCGTTGATCAGCACGTTGGCGTCGATCGCCATGCCCAGCGTCAGCGCGATGCCGGCCATGCCGGGCAAGGTCAGGGTCGCCTGCATCATCGACAGCAGGGCGATCAGCAACAGCAGGTTGGCGCCCAGCGCCAGCACCGAGATGGTGCCGAACATCAGATAGTAGGCGATCATGAACACGGCGACCATGATGAAACCGATCTTGGTGGAATTGAAACCGCGCTGGATGTTGTCCGCCCCGAGGCTGGGGCCGATGGTGCGTTCCTCGATGATCTCCATCGGCGCCGCCAGCGCGCCGGCGCGCAGCAGCAGGGCGATGTTCTGCGCCTCGGTGGTATTCATCTGGCCGCTGATCTGCACCCGTCCGCCGCCGATTTCTTCGCGGATCACCGGCGCGGTGACCACTTCGCCGCGCCCCTTCTCGAACAGGATGATCGCCATGCGCTTGCCGACGTTCTCGCGCGTCGCTTCCTTGAATTTGCGCGCGCCGACCGCGTCGAGGTTGATGTGCACCGCCGGTTCGTTGTTGCGGCTGTCGAATCCGGGCTGCGCGTCGTCGATGCGCTCGCCGGTGAGGATCACGCTCTTCTTGACCAGCAACTGGGTGCCGTCGCGTTCGCGGAACACTTCCGCGCCAAACGGGGCGACACCATTGGCACCGATCGAGTGTTCGTCATCCACCATACGCACTTCCAGGGTGGCGGTGCGTCCCAGAATATCCTTGGCGCGTGCGGTGTCCTGCACGCCGGGCAATTGCACCACCACGCGATCCGCGCCCTGCTGCTGGATCACCGGCTCGGCCACGCCGAGTTCGTTGACGCGGTTGCGCAGGGTGACCAGATTCTGCTGCAGCGCGGAATCCTGGATGCGCAATTTTTCCTGCAACTTGAGATTGGCGACCAGCCGATATTCACTACCCGCCTCCCGTTCCTGCCATTCCAGACCGGCGAAGCGTTTCTTCAGCTCATCCTTGCCCTGGCTGCGCGCTTCGGCATCGCGGAAGCGGGTAGTGATGGTGTCGCCATCGCGCGTCACACCCGAGTAGGCGATGCGCGCTTCGCGCAGGGTGCTGCGGATATCGCCGGCGTTCGATTCCAGCGCCTTGTCCAGCGCCGCTTTCATGTCCACCTGCATCAGGAAATGCACACCGCCGCGCAAGTCGAGACCGAGATACATTGGCAGCGCGTTCATCTCGGTCAGCCAGGCTGGCGAACGCGACAACAGATTCAGCGCGACCACATAGTCCTCGCCCAGCGCGGCCTGCAACACGTCCTTGGCCTTGAGCTGGCTGTCGGTATCGGCGAAACGCGCCTTGACGCTGGTGGTGTCGAGCGCCAGCACTTCCGGCGCGAGTTGCGCATCCTGCAAGGCGCTTTGCACGCGCGCCAGCAATCCCGCATCCGCCTTCAGGTGGCTGCGCAAGGGCAGCACTTGCACCGCGGGCGATTCGCCGTAAAGGTTGGGCAGGGCATACACCAAACCCGCCACGACGGCGATCAGGATCAGCAGATATTTCCACAGGGGATAACGATTCATGGCAGCACCTTGCTTGCGGGAGTGAAGC
>CAZSIO010000252.1:0-2012 GCA_964606865.1 uncultured Sideroxydans sp. | reverse complement strand
TAAATTTTACCTGGTCGCCGACCCTGACCTTGGCGGTCGCTTCCGACAGCAGACCGCGGCTCTGGCGGCGCTCGGTGATGACCACATAATCGATCAGCTCGAACGGCGCTTGATACTCCGGACGTAGCCGATGCAACAACAGTTCCATGCTCGCTTCTGCCGCTTCGAAGGTGAAGCCTTCGTGCTCCAGATGCTTGATGTGGTTGAGCACTTTCTGCGCAGCATCATTGTCCAGTGTGATGCCCATCGATTTCGCCTGGAACTGGATATTGCCGCGCCCCGACAGTTCCGACACCACCGAGCGCATCTCGTTGCCCACCAGCGCCGGGTCGATATGCTGATAGGTGTCGGCCGCTTTCAGCATCGCCGCCACATGGATGCCGCCCTTGTGGGCAAAGGCGCTGTGGCCAATGTAAGGCGCATGGTTGTAGTGCTTGAGGTTGACCATCTCGGCGACGAAATGCGCCAGCGCGGTCAGTTCACGGAGTTGTTCTGGCATCACCGCTTGCCTGCCCATCTTGAGTTGCAGATTGGGAATGACCGTTGTCAGATTGGCATTCCCGACGCGTTCGCCGTAACCGTTGATGGTGCCCTGCACCTGGTCGCAGCCGCCGCGCACCGCCGCGAGAGAATTCGCCACACCGCAGCCGCTGTCGTTGTGGCAATGCGCCCCCAGCGGCGTGCCGATGTGCCGCTTCACTTCACGCACAATCTCCTCGACCTCCCACGGCAGCTTGCCGCCGTTGGTCTCGCACAACACCAGCCAGTCGGCACCCGCATCCGCCGCGGCCTTTAGGGTCGCCAGTGCATAGTCCTTGTTCGCCAGAAAGCCGTCGAAGAAGTGTTCCGCATCGAACATCACCTCGCGCCCTTTTGATTTCATGTAGGCCACGCTGTCGCGGATCATCGCGAGGTTCTCTTCCAGTGTGGCGGAGAGCACCACCTTGACGTGGTAATCCGAACTCTTGCCCACCATGGTGACGACGGGCGTTGCTGCCTCCAGCAGTGCCTGCAGATTTGTGTCCTGCTCGCACGGTTTATTCTTCTGGCGGGTGCGCCCGAACGCCGCTAGTTTGGTTGAACCGAAGTCCAGTTTCGCCGCCCGGGCGAAGAACTCTGCATCCTTGGGATTGGAACCCGGCCAGCCGCCCTCGATATAGTGGAAACCAAAATCGGCCAGCCGCTTGGCGATGACCAGTTTGTCGTCAACCGAAAGGGAAATGTCTTCGCGCTGCGTTCCATCGCGCAAGGTGGTGTCGTACAAAAAGACAGGTTTCATGTTGTCGCCGCTGTATGCAAGGTTGGAAATTTTATCATTTCGACCGCTGTTCCATGCCGCGCAACTGCCCTCCCATGATGAGCAAACCGAGGAAAGCCATCGCTGCGCTAAAAGTGTACAAGGCGTTCGCGCCCCAGTGCTGCCAGATCGGGCCGCTTGCCAATCCGCCCAGCACCCCGCCCGCGCCGTAGGTTAGGCTGCCGTACAGCGCCTGACCGCGCGATTGATGGCGGCCGCGAAAGAATTCGTGCACCAGCCCCACCGATGCGGCGTGATAGGCGCCGAAGGTCAGCGCATGCAGCACCTGCGCCAACAGCAACAGCATGACAATATCCACCGCCCAGCCGATGAGTAAAAATCGCACCACCGCCGCCGCCAGGCTGATGAACAATATCCGTGCAAACCCGAAGCGCCGCACCCATGCCGGCATCACAAAAAATACGCCGATCTCGCAGATCACGCCCAGCGCCCACAAGCCGCCAACCGCGCTCTTGGCATACCCGTGCTCAACCAGATAGATGGAAAAGAAGGTGTAATACGGGCCGTGCGCGACGGCCATCAGGAAACAGGCGCCGAACAGGGCCAGCACTTGCGGTTGCAACACGATTTGCCGGATCGGCTGCTCATCGGTGTGATGCGCCAGCACTGCGGTCGGCGGAATCTGCCGCGCAAAGAGCAGGATGCCCAGTTCGCATACCAGCCCCGCCCACAGCAGCCAGGCAATGGCGATGTG
>CAZSIO010000251.1:0-2022 GCA_964606865.1 uncultured Sideroxydans sp. | reverse complement strand
GGCTGCATTCCGACGAGCCGGTCATCTACCAGAGTCAGCGCACGGCCGCATATGACGAAGCGCTGCAGCGCTTGCAGG
The DNA here is from genome assembly GCA_964606865.1 of uncultured Sideroxydans sp. Taxonomy (GTDB): domain Bacteria; phylum Pseudomonadota; class Gammaproteobacteria; order Burkholderiales; family Gallionellaceae; genus Sideroxyarcus. Next base: position 1,944 of record CAZSIO010000251.1, on the reverse strand, counting down.
ACATCGGCGTGGCATATCCGTGCTGCTGTACCCGCAAGGAAATCGCCGATTCGGCATTGCACGGCATCGAGGGTTTCGTTTATCCCGGCACTTGCCGCAAGGGCATGGCACAACAGCGCGCAACCCCGGCATGGCGGGTGCGCACCGACCTTTTCCCGATCACATTCAGCGACGCACTGCAGGGACGCATCACCCAAAACCTCGAAAGCGAGATCGGCGATTTCGTGGTGAAGCGGGCGGACGGCCTGTTCGCCTATCAGCTCGCGGTGGTGGTGGATGATGCCCATCAAGGTATTACGCATGTCGTGCGCGGTGCAGACTTGCTCGCTTCCACGCCGCGCCAGATTCATCTGCAAGGCCTGCTCGGCCTGCCCACGCCGCACTACATGCACTTGCCCGTCGCGGTGAACGAGACGGGAGAAAAATTGAGCAAGCAGACACTGGCGGAAGCGGTGGATACGGCACAACCTGTCGCCGCGCTGTGGCGCGCGCTATCCTTCCTGCGGCAGCATCCGCCGCAAGCGTTGCGCAAGGTTAATCTGGAAGCGTTATGGGCATGGGCGCGGCAGAACTGGCGCGCCGAAAATCTAGTTGGCTTGCGCGCGCTGCCGGCGATGGCGCATGAATTCGATCATCGCGGGCACGAATGAGACGACGACGATGACCAGGATCATCAGGGTGAGATTGTCCTTGATGACCGGAATGTTGCCGAAGAAATAACCGGCGAGGATCAGGCTGCCGATCCAGCTCACGCCGCCGATGATGCTGAACATCACATAGTGGCGATAGTTCATGGTGCCGATGCCGGCCACGAACGGGGCGAAGGTGCGGATGATCGGCAGGAAGCGCGCGAAGATGACGGTCTTGCCGCCATGTTTGGCATAGAAGGCGTGGGTCTTTTCCAGGTGCTCGTGCTTGATGAAACGCGGACTGGCGTGTTCCAGCAGACGCAGACCGAGCAGGCGACCGATCCAGTAGTTGGTGTTGTCGCCCATGAACGCAGCGAGAATCAGCAGCGGCAGCGCCACTTCAAGTTCGAGCGAACCCATGCCGCACAGCGCGCCGATCACGAACAGCAGCGAGTCGCCGGGCAGGAACGGTGCGATGACCAGTCCGGTCTCGGCAAAAATGATGAAGAACAGGATGGCATACACCCAGACCCCGTATTCCTGCACCAATGCCAGCAGGTGCGCGTCGAGATGGAGGACGATGTCGAGCAGCCCGGCGAGAAACTCCATTATCCTGGAAGCCTCAGTTGGACGAAGTGTAGTGTGCGTTCATCGTGGTGCAGGGCAAGGCGCGACGACGAGGAATGGTCGTTCCATTCCAAGGAGAAGCAACGCTGCCATGCGCCGCGAGGGACGTGCAATACGTTTCGTAGCGACTCACCTGCCGGGTGAGCGTGGATAAATGGAGAAATATTCTCACAATCATTTCCTTGCGTAATATATGGAGCGGTCAACTGCGGTTTCCAGGATTACGGCAACACCTCTTCCGCTTCGGCTCTCTCCGGCTTGATGAAATCCTCGCGCGACACGCCGAAGATCATCAGCAGCGGGCTGGCGACCAGCACGGAGGAGTAGATGCTGAACAGGATGCCAATGGTCAGCGCAAGCGCGAAGAAGTGCAGCGTCTCACCGCCGAGGAAGAGCATTGCCAGCACCATCAGCTGGGTCGAGCCGTGGGTGATGATGGTGCGCGACATGGTGCGTGTGATGGCGTTGTCGATGATCTCGGCGACTTCGGTCTTGCGCATCTTGCGGAAATTTTCGCGGATGCGGTCGAACACCACCACCGACTCGTTCACCGAGTAGCCCAGCACCGCCAGCACCGCCGCCAGCACCGAGAGCGAAAACTCCCACTGGAAGAAGGCAAAACAGCCGAGGATGATGACCACGTCATGCAGGTTGGCGATGATCGCGGCGAGGCCGAACTTCCATTCGA
>CAZSIO010000250.1:0-2035 GCA_964606865.1 uncultured Sideroxydans sp. | reverse complement strand
GCGGATCAAACTGACGCGTCTTTATCCGAAGCTATAAGTGTTACATGGTACTAGAGCCATTGCGCAAGATAAAGCCGGATTGTCACAGCGCCGAAACCTGATCCTCAATGAATGATGCGTTCCAGCCGATTCGTGCCGGATGCATGGGAAAGCTATCTGTATTGGCAGGAACAGGACCGCAAGATGCTCAAGCGCGTCAACCTGCTGATCGACGCCGCAGTGCGCGATCCATTCGCGGGAGTGGGAAAGCCGGAACCGTTACGCGGCGATCTGGCCGGTTACTGGTCGAGACGAATCGATGAAGTCAACCGCCTGGTCTATCGTGCTACCGATGAAGAGCTGGTGGTAATTGCCTGCAGATTTCACTACAAAGCTTGATGCTCCGTTGCATAAAGTTCTTCAATGCAGGCCGCCAGGTCATCCCGCCAGGGCGGCAGCTCCAATCCGAAAGCCTTCTTGACTTTGTTGGTCGCCAGCACCGAGTTGGCCGGACGTTTGGCCGCGACCGGATATTCATGGGTGGCGATGGCGCGGATGGTCAGCGCCTTGTCTTGCAGCGCCGCATCATATTGGCGCGCCAGACGCACGATCTCTTCCGCATATTCATGCCAGTTGGTGCGCCCGGCCGCGGTCAGGTGGAACAAACCGTGGCGGCTCGCATCATCCGGATTTGCGCGGCATTGGCGCAGAATTTCCGCGCTGCATAGCGCGAGACGGCGCGCCCAGGTCGGGGCGCCGAACTGGTCGGCAACGATGCGCAACGCATCGCGTTCCCTGGCCAGCCGCAACACCGTCTTCACGAAATTCCCGCCATGCACGCCATATACCCAGCTGGTGCGCAGAACGACATGCGCGCAGCCCGATGCGCGCACGGCGTCCTCGCCTGCCAGTTTGGTCTTGCCATAGATGCTTTGCGGGTTGGGGGCATCCTCTTCGGTGTAAGGCGCGTTCTGGCTGCCATCGAATACATAGTCGGTGGAGTAATGCACCAGCAGCGCGCCGATTTTTTGTGCTTCTTCCGCCAGTACGCCGGGTGCGACGGCATTGATTGCGTGCGCCAGTTCCGGTTCGGTTTCGGCCTTGTCCACCGCCGTGTAGGCGGCCGGATTGACGATGATGCCGGGGCGCTGTGCGCGCACGATCCGGCGAATCGCATCGGGCTGACTCAAGTCGAGTTGCGCCCGCGTGAGCGCAACGACCTGGCCCAACGGTGCCAGCGTGCGCTGCAATTCCCAGCCGAGCTGGCCGTTGACGCCGGTGAGCAGGATGCCGCTCACGCGAAGACCTCGGCATCCTTGAGCAATTTCCCGGCCTGATCCTTGGCGGCGAGCAAAGGCGTCGCCCCGTTCAATTGCCAGTCGATGGCGAGCGCCGGGTCGTTCCACAGAATGCAGCGCTCATGTTGCGGCGCCCAGTAGTCCGTCGTTTTGTACAGGAACTCGGCGCTCTCGCTCAACACCACGAAGCCGTGCGCGAAGCCGGGCGGGATCCACAACATGCGCTTGTTTTCCGCACTCAGGATGACCGTCTCGACCTGGCCGAAGGTGGGCGAACTGCGGCGGATATCCACCGCCACATCGAGCACTTCGCCCACCACCGCGCGCACCAGTTTGCCCTGTGCCTGCCGGATCTGGTAATGCAGGCCGCGCAACACATGGCGCGCGGATTTGGAGTGGTTGTCCTGCACGAAGGGCGTGGTGATGCCGGTCAACTCGGCAAAGCGGCGCGCATTGAAGCTCTCATAAAAAAAACCGCGTGCATCACCGAACACTTTGGGTTCGATGACCAGCACCTCGGGGATCGTTGTCGGGATCGCTTGCATGTCAGAATTTCTCCCCTAACAACGCGAGCAGATACTGGCCGTAGCCGTTCTTGGCCAGCGGCTGCGCCAGCGCTTCGAGTTGTGCGCGCGTGATATAGCCGCGACGATAGGCAATCTCCTCCGGGCAGGCGATCTTCAGGCCCTGGCGTTTCTCCAGGGTCTGAATGAACAGCGACGCCTCCAGCAACGAATCGTGGGTGCCGGTGTCCAGCC
>CAZSIO010000249.1:0-2040 GCA_964606865.1 uncultured Sideroxydans sp. | reverse complement strand
CACAGGTTGGCGGCGCGCTCAAGGCGCATGGGCTGATGCTGGCGACGGCGGAATCTTGCACCGGCGGCGGGGTGGCGCAGGCCATTACCGCTATCGCGGGGAGTTCTGCCTGGTTCGAGCGCGGTTTCATCACCTATTCCAATCAGTCGAAACAGCAAATGTTGGGCGTGACGGAAGCGACGTTGATCGGCCATGGTGCAGTGTCCGAAGCGACGGTGCGCGCGATGGTGGCGGGCGCGCTGGAACACAGTGCGGCGCAGGTGGCGCTGGCGGTGAGCGGAATCGCCGGGCCGGATGGGGGAACGCCGGACAAGCCGGTCGGCACGGTCTGGTTCGCCTGGGGAATCAAACATGGCGCGATGTCTGCGCATTGGCATCGCTTACCCGGCGACCGCGCCGAAGTGCGCGCGCAGGCGGTGCGGATTGCGCTGCAGGGGGTGTTGGCGCTCTTGCAGCAGACAACCGCCAGCGCCTAACGGGCACCTCTAATAATCCAAATTTCGTCGCAATACAGCGTTGCTCTCAAAAAATTACTCCTTACATATCATGCATATGCTGCGTCGCAATTTTTTGCTCGCGCCTTGTCTTGCTTAAAACTTTGAATTGTTAGAGGCACCCTGAAATCATTCAAGAACGAACGTTCTGTACAACTCCAAATTGCTGTGCCACAATCTGCCACCATTTTTTGAAAGGGATCACCATGGATGACAACAAAAGCAAGGCGCTCGCGGCGGCATTGAGCCAGATCGAAAAACAATTCGGCAAAGGCTCGATCATGCGCCTGGCAGAAGGTGCGGTAATCAAGGATATCGAGGTGGTGTCCACCGGTTCACTGGGGCTGGATATTGCGCTGGGGGTCGGCGGCTTGCCGCGCGGCCGCGTGATCGAGATCTACGGCCCGGAATCTTCCGGCAAGACCACGCTCACGCTGCAAGTCATCGCCGAGATGCAAAAGCTGGGCGGTACGGCGGCCTTCATCGATGCGGAGCATGCGCTCGATCCGCAGTATGCGCAGAAGCTCGGCGTGAAGGTGGAAGACCTGCTCATTTCGCAGCCGGATAACGGCGAACAGGCGCTGGAGATCGTCGATATGCTGGTGCGCTCCGGTTCGGTCGATGTCGTGGTGGTTGACTCGGTTGCCGCGCTGACCCCGAAGGCCGAGATCGAAGGCGAGATGGGCGATGCGCAGATGGGCTTGCATGCACGTCTGATGTCGCAAGCCTTGCGCAAACTGACCGCCAACATCAATCGTTCCAAGACCATGGTCATCTTCATCAACCAGATCCGCATGAAGATCGGCGTCATGTTCGGCAACCCGGAAACCACCACCGGCGGCAATGCACTCAAGTTTTATGCTTCCGTGCGCCTCGACATTCGCCGCACCGGCGCGATCAAAAAAGGCGACGAGGTCATCGGCAACGAGACGCGCGTCAAAGTGGTGAAGAACAAGGTCGCGCCGCCGTTCAAGGAGGCCCACTTTGACATTCTGTATGGAGAAGGCATCTCGCGCGAAGGCGAGATCGTCGAGCTGGGCGTGCAGAACAAGATTGTCGAGAAATCGGGTGCCTGGTATGCCTACAACGGCGAGAAAATCGGCCAGGGCAAAGATAACGCCCGCGAATTCCTGAGGAGCAATCCGGCGCTTGCGGTCGAGATCGAAAACAAGGTGCGTGCGGCGCTGGGCGTCGCGCCTGTGGGTGCCGGTGAAGTCGCAGCGGAAGCCTGAATTAAGCTTGCGCGTTCGCGCCATGCGCTACCTGGCGCGGCGCGAGCATAGCCGGGCCGAATTGCACAGCAAGCTGTTGCCGCACGTGCAGGAAGGCGAAGACCTGGATGCCGTGCTGGATGAACTGGAAAAGCGTGACTGGCTGTCCGATGCGCGCGCCACTGCCCAATTGGTGCATGCCAAGCGCGGTCGTTTTGGCACCCAGCGCATCACGCATGAATTGCGCCAACGCGGCATTGCTGAAGCGTTGATCGGCGCTGCCTTGCCCGCATTGAAAGAATCCGAACTGGATGCGGCGCGCGATGTGTGGCAAA
>CAZSIO010000248.1:0-2047 GCA_964606865.1 uncultured Sideroxydans sp. | reverse complement strand
CCGCGCATCGCCGCCGCCGCGCGCGCGCTGGGCTGGCAGCAGGTGCTGCCGACGGCCAGCGGGGATGACGGGCTATGCGCGGGTTTGGTAGCATGGGCAGCGCAACTGACAAGGTGAGTCAACCATGAGTGAAGAGATCGTTCCTGCACCAACCCCCGAAAAACCCGCGCCGCAACCGGGCTGGCTGGCGCGCCTGTCGCTGACCCAGCTCACCCTGGCGGTGCTGGTTGGGGTGTTCGTCTGGCAATGGCTGGATGCCAACCACCGGATCAACCAGTTGCAACAACTGGTGGCGCAACGCATGGCCGAGGTGGAGGGCGCGAGCAAGGCGAGCCAGACACTGATTGCGCAGAACCAGGAATTGACGCGCGAGCTGGGGGGCAAGTTGAGCGTGCTGGAAAGCCGTTTCGCCGAGACCCGGGCGCAGCGGGCCGTGCTGGAGGCGTTGTATCAGGATATCTCCGGCAGCCGTGAACAGACCCTGCTGGCCGATGTGGAGCAGGTGCTGCTGATCGCCGAGCAGCAGTTACAGTTGTCGGGCAATGTGAAAGCGGCACTGATCGCGCTGCAAAATGCAGCCAGCCGTTTGCTGCGCTCTGAACAACCCGGCAGCGCCGATCTGCGGCAGCATATCGAGCGCGATATCGAACGGTTGCGCGCCCTGCCCGAGGTTGATGTGCGCGCACTCGATCGGCAACTGGACCAGTTGATCGCGGTGGCGGAGCAACTGCCGCTGGCACCGGAGATGAGCCTGGCGGGGATAAAAGAAGAAACGCCGCACGGCGCCGCCGCGCAGAATGCGTGGCAGCGTTTCTGGCGCGAACTGTGGCAGGAGGTGCGGCAACTGATCCGCATCGAGCGGACCGATCAGGCCGAAATGCCGCTGCTCTCGCCTTCGCAATCCTTTTTTGTGCGCGAGAACCTGAAGTTGGTGCTGCTGTCCGCGCGATTGTCCCTGCTGTCGCATGACGAGGCCGGTTTCCGCCGCGAACTGAAGACCGTGCAGGGCTGGGTCGGGCGTTACTTCGATCCCGCCGCAAACGAGACACGTGTGGCCCAGCAACTCCTGCGCAAGCTGGCGGCGGCGAATCTCGCCGTCGAATTGCCCGATATCAGCGCCACCCTGAAGGCGGCGCGCAACCTCCGCGCGGCACCGGAACGGAGCGCGCGATGAAGTTCCTCATCTGGTTGCTGTTGCTGTTCGCGGCAGCCGTTGCACTGGCGATTGCTGCCGGCCATCCCGGCCATGTCTTGCTGGTTTATCCACCCTGGCGCATCGAAATATCGTTCACGCTGTTTGCGCTGGCGGCACTGGCCGCATTCGTCCTCGGTCATCTGCTGCTGCGCGGTCTCACTCATGCGCTGCGTTTGCCCGCCTACGTGCGCCGCTTTCGCGCCGAGCGTGCGCAGAGCAAAGGTCATGCCGCCATGCTGGCAGCCTTGACCGCGTATTTCGAAGGGCGTTTCGCGGCAGCCGAACAGGCGGCCCAGCGCGCCATCACGCTGGGGGAACAGCCTGCGCTCAACGCAGTGCTGGCCGCGCGCGCGGCCCATGCGCTGCGAGAATTCGGGCAGCGCGATGCCTACCTCGCCAAGTCCACTGGCAGCGCGCCGGGCGAGGACACCATGCGCCTGCTGGCGCAGGCGGAATTCGAACTCGAACGGCATCAGCCGCAATCCGCGCTGGCCGCGCTGCAAGCGCTGAAAGAGAGCGGGGTGCGCAAACATCTGGGCGCGATGACGCTGGAGTTGAAGGCGCAGCAACAGGCGCACAACTGGGACGCGGTGCTGGAGCTGGCAAGCCAGCTGGAGCAGCGCGACGCCATCCATCGCACCATGGCGCAGCAGATGCGCCAGCATGCCTGGCTGGAAAAATTGCGCGCAAGCGCCGGGAACGCACAGGCATTGCGCGGAGTGTGGAAAAAGATGCCGGCCGAGGTGCGGCGCACGGCGGCAATCGCCGCCGAGGCGGCGCGCGTGTTGATGCAGGCGGGAGAATGCGCGCTGGCGCGCCAGGTGCTGACGGAAAGCCTGAACAGCGAGTGGG